>RGHK01000072.1 GCA_010024215.1 Pseudomonadota bacterium
TCAGCGTATTAGGCTCTGAAAATGTTGCTTATTTTAAAACAGATGTCATGAGTGAAGACTCCGTAAAGTTAGCCATTGCTGGAATTAAAGATAAATTTGGGAAGCTTAACTTTATTGTTAATTGTGCAGGCACTGGTTATGGTGCAAGAATTCTTGGGAAAAATGGTCCTCATCCATTAGATATATTTAAGTTTATTATTGATTTAAATTTAGTAGGAACCTTTAATGTAATGAGATTAGGAGCTGAACTTATAGATTCAAATGATCCAGATGAAAAGGGTGAAAAGGGGGTAGTTATTAATACAGCTTCAATTGCAGGATATGAAGGTCAAATTGGCCAATCAGCTTATGCCGCATCAAAAGCGGGTGTTATTGGTATGACTTTAACATCAGCGAGAGATCTAGCTAGACATGCTATAAGAGTTTGTACTATTGCTCCTGGTATATTTGATACACCTCTGATGAGTTTAGCTAAAGATGAAAACAAAGAAGCTTTATTAAAAACTACACAGTTCCCACATAGATTTGGTGACCCTAAGGAATATGCTCAATTAGCCGAACATATTATTAATAATACCTATTTAAATGGTGAAACTATAAGGCTAGATTCTGCAATGAGAATGGAGGCTAAATAAGCTTATTGACCAGCAACCCAGTATGTCATTGCTATAACTGAAACAATAACTAAAAAAAGAATTACATTAGCATCTGATTTACTGTCTTCATTAGCCTCAGTTGATTCATAATATTTTTCATACTCATCTTTTTTTAATCCATGTTCTATTGCAATTTTTTCTGTTACTTCCATTATTTCAAATTTCCGATTAAATTTTCAAAGAATAAAGAACCATCTTCTCCTGATAGATATTTATCAATCATTCTTTCAGGGTGGGGCATCATACCTAAAACATTTTTTTTTCCATGTGCATCAATCATCGATAGCATTTTTGATAAAGTTTCACCACCAACAGTATCAACTCCTGCTGAGAAAATTGCTCTATCAAGAGGTTTAGCAGGTGTACCTAGAAATTCTGTTCTATCAATGATTTTTGATGCACCCATATTTAATAATTTCTCTTCAGTTGGTTTTCCTGTAATAGCATGAACTTCATAACCTAATTTGTTTAACAAATTAACAGCAACTGATCCAACGCCACCTGTAGCACCTGACACCACAACCGGCATATCAATTATTTTACTTGAATCTAGAATCTTTTTTACGCATGCTCCAGCAGTAAGCCCTGCAGTACCATATGACATAGATTGAAGTAATGACATATTATCCGGAAGAGGGACTACCCAATTAGAAGGAATCTGAACAAGTTCACCAAACCCACCAAAAACAGACATGCCGAGTTTGTAACCAGTGGCAATTACTAAATCTCCTTCACTAAAATTAGTTGAAGTAGATTCAAGTATCTCTCCAGCAACATCTATACCAGGTATAAATGGATATGAGGATACAACACCTTTAGCACCTGAAGATGCTAATGCATCTTTGTAATTTAGTGATGAGTAATTAACCTTTATAATCACATTGCCATCAGCAATTGGTGGCATCTCAACTTCTTGTATTGTTCCTGAAAACGTATCGCCTTTTTCTTCTACCAGATAACCTTTGTATTTCATTTTTACTCAGACAAAAATTTTTCAGCATCTAAAGCCGCCATACATCCAAAACCTGCCGATGTAACCGCTTGCCTATATACTTGGTCAGATACATCACCTGCTGCAAATACTCCATCAACTGATGTTGATGTAACCATACCTGAAGTACCAGATTTAATTTTGATATAGCCATTATCCATATCTAATTGACCTTTAAAAATATCAGTATTAGGTTTATGTCCAATAGCAATAAAGACACCCATAACAGAAAGTTCCTTATCTTGACCATCATTGTCTAGCAATACACCATTGACACCCATTTGATCACCAAGAACTTCTTTAAGCTGAGTATTCCATAAAATTTCTATATTTCCTTTTTCTTCCTCTTTAAAAAGTCTTTCTTGAAGAATTTTTTCTGCCCTTAATTCATCTCTTCTATGAACAAGATAAACTTTTGAACAAATCCTAGAAAGATATAAAGCTTCTTCTACTGCTGTATTACCGCCACCAACTACAATTACTTCTTGGTCTTTATAAAAAAACCCATCACAAGTAGCACATGCAGAGACACCTTTCCCTAAAAACTCTTGCTCTGAAGGTAATCCTAGGTACATTGCACTCGCACCAGTTGATATTATTAATGAATCACATGTGTATGAATTCACACCTTTTAATTTAAAAGGTCTTGAAGATAAATCAACTTCATCAATATGATCATTTATAACTTCTACACCAAATTGTTGTGCGTGTTTTTTCATTCTTTCCATTAATTCAGGACCTTGCAGACCATCACTATCACCTGGCCAGTTTTCAACATCTGTTGTTGTGGTTAATTGACCACCTTCCTGTGAACCAGCAATTATTATTGGACTTAAACTTGCTCTAGCTGCATAAATACTTGCAGAATATCCAGCTGGACCTGAACCTAATATGATTAATTTGTTATGATTATTGGACATGATGAAGATTATAATTGAATATAAACAATTTTGATTGATTAAACATATAATTTATACATAAAGACGAGACAATTACCGTGTTTTCCAACTACGTTAAAAATACACTAGCAAATTTTTTTAGCTTTTTTTTAATCGCTTTTTCTTTATATATATTTATAGCTCTTGTTTCATATGATAGTTCTGATCCTGGTTTCTTCAACAAAACATCATTAACAGTTATCAATAATTTAGGTGGTCCACTTGGAGCAAATATATCTGATTTTCTCTTTACTATCTTCGGTCAAGGATCTTTTGTCATATTGCTAATAGGAGTTGTGTGGGCATTACAAACAATATTCTATAAAGATCCCTTTGGCTCAAAAACAAAATCCGTAGTTAGATTTGTCAGCTCATTTATATTGTTAATAGCATTTTGTTCAATAATCGAATACTACTTTGATTTAAATAGTGGAGGGTTTTTAGGAAAAATTGTTTTTGTTAATTTATCTAATAATCTAGGTTCTATAGGTGCATTGATATTTTTAATATTATTCTTAATTCCAGCATCTTCCTTATCATTTAATTTTTCATGGTTAAAAACAATAGATATGCTTGGAAGAATTGTAATAAATTCTCTCAATTATTTATTTGATTTTATAAAGAAGACTTACTCAAATTTAGTATTAAAAATATCAAATTCCTATAAAAGATATAAAGATATTAGGGATGTAAAAAAAGCTGAAAAAGAAGAAACTAAAATACTAAAATCAAAAATCGTTTCAAAAGATAAAAAATCAACAATCAAAGAAGAGTCCAATAAAACTTCAACAATACCTCAGCAACCAGATTTACCAAATACTTCTGAACCTGTTATTAAAGAAGTCGAATCAAAAGAACCAATTCAAGAACTTCAAAATGAAAAAGCTGTAATGCCTAGTACAGCTCTATTAGACAGAGCTTTAGATGATGGCTCATCTCTTACAGAAGAGGAACTCAGTCAAATAGCTGCTTTATTAGAAACTAAATTAGAAGAATTTGGTATTGAGGCTACTGTAGAATCTGTTTTACCAGGCCCAGTTGTTACAAGATTTGAAATTCAACCAGCTCCTGGCACGAAAGCTAGCAAAATAACTAATATAGCTCAAGATATAGCTCGTTCTTTATCAGTTAGCAGTGTCAGGGTTGTTGAGGTAATTGAAGGTAAATCATATGTAGGAATTGAAATTCCAAACACAAATAGAAAGATGGTTAGGTTGACTGAAATATTATCTTCACAGACCTTTAAGAAATCATCATCAAATTTAACATTGGCCTTGGGACATGATATCTCAGGAAATCCGGTGGTAGTAGATTTAGCAAAAATGCCACATTTACTTGTAGCGGGAACAACAGGTTCTGGAAAATCTGTTGGAGTAAATGCAATGTTATTAAGTTTATTGTTTAAATCTGACCCCAAAGATGTAAGGCTTATTCTCATTGACCCAAAGATGCTTGAATTATCTGTATATGATGGAATACCTCATTTATTAACACCAGTTATAACTGACATGACAGATGCTTCAAATGGATTGCGATGGTGTGTTGTAGAAATGGATAGACGTTATAAATTAATGTCTTTAATGGGAGTAAGAAACTTAGCTGGTTTTAATAAGAAAGTTGAAGAAGCTGCAGCTAATGGAAAACAGTTACTAAATCCACTTCATCCTGATGAAGAAGAATATCTTGAGGTTCTTCCATCAATTGTTGTTGTAGTTGACGAATTTGCTGACATGATGATGTTAGTTGGGAAAAAAGTTGAACATTTAATTGCAAGAATTGCTCAAAAAGCTAGAGCTGCAGGAATTCATTTAATCCTAGCAACACAAAGACCTTCAGTAGATGTTATAACAGGATTAATTAAGGCTAATATACCGACAAGAATAGGCTTTCAAGTGTCAACCAAAATAGACTCAAGGACGATATTAGATCAAGGTGGGGCAGAGCAACTCCTTGGATATGGTGACATGCTCTATTTACCTCCAGGTGTTGGAGTGCCAATAAGGGTGCACGGAGCATTTGTTGGAGACGACGAAGTTCATAGAGTTGTGAATGATTGGAAATCTAGAGCAGAGCCAGAATATATTGATGATATTGTTTCCTCTCAACAGGAAACAGGTCCAATTCCTGGCTGGTCTGCTTCCGAATCAACATCTTCAGAAGATGCAGATGATTTGTATGATGAAGCCGTTAATTTTGTTATTGAATCAAGAAGGGCATCTATTTCAGCTGTTCAAAGAAAATTAAGAATTGGTTACAACAGAGCTGCAAGATTAATTGAAACTATGGAAGAGGCTGGACTGGTATCAGAGATGAGTAGCAATGGATCAAGAGAAGTATTAGTTCCAAAAAGAGATTAGTTTGTACAAATTAATATTAATTTTATTGTTATCTATAAATATATCCTCAAACGATCTTGTTTTATCTTTTAATCAATTGATTAACAATAATCTAAGTTTTATCCAAACAACTGATACTGGTGCAGAAGAAGTTCAATCAATAGGCCAAATATATAAAAAAGAAGATGTTATTGAAATTATCATAGACCCTCCAAATAGAGAAAAGTATACAATTCGTGATTCTTTAATAGAGATTTATGACTACGAGTTTGACCAGACTCAGATTATTGAAATCAACGATGATAATTCTTTTTTAATAGATTTTTTAAATAACAAATTTGATTTTGATGATATTCAACTTCTTGATAAAAATTCCTTTA
>RGHK01000073.1 GCA_010024215.1 Pseudomonadota bacterium
TTGATAAAGTAACAAAATCTATTCGAGTCATATCTGCAGCAGCTGTTGAAAAAGCAAACTCCGGACATCCAGGAATGCCTATGGGTATGGCAGAAGTAGGTACAGTTCTATTTAAAAATGTTTTAAGAGTTTCAAATAAACAACCTGATTGGATTAATAGGGATAGGTTTGTTTTAAGTGCTGGGCATGGTTCGATGTTGCTTTATAGTTTGCTTCATTTCAATAATTTTGATATTTCTATGGACGATATTAAGCAATTTAGACAACTTGATTCAAAAACTGCTGGACATCCAGAAGTTGACACATCATTAGGTATTGATATAACTACAGGACCTCTTGGACAAGGATTTGCTACAGGAGTTGGACTTGCTTTGGCTGAGTCCTATTTGGCGGAAGTTTTAGGTAAAGACATAATTGATCACCATGTATATGGAATAGTCTCAGACGGAGATTTGATGGAAGGGATATCTTTTGAAGCCGCAGAGTTAGCTGGAGTATGGAAATTAGGAAAACTGATTTATATATTTGATGACAACAATATTTCTATTGATGGCAATGTTGATAAAGTATCTATAACTGATCAAAAGAAGAAATTCGAGTCTATAGGGTGGCAAGTTTTAGAAATTGATGGTCACAACGAAACAGAAATTAAAAATGCAATAGATTTATCAAAAAAAGAAACAAACAAACCTTCCTTAATTATTGCAAAAAGCATAATTGGAAAATTTTCACCAAATAAACAAAATACTAGCTCAATACACGGTGCTCCTCTAGGGAGTGAAGAAATGGATTTATTTTTAGATCAAATTGGATGGGAAGGAGATCCTTTCGAGCATAGTGATGATATTTATGAATATTTTGTTGAAAAAAGATTAGAGGATGCAAATTCTTATGAAAAGTGGAACTCAAACTTAAATAATAAAATAAAAAACGATGAATCATTTAAAAAACTATGGGAGCAATTTGTAAAAAATGAATTAAATTTTCCAGAAAGTTTTGAAATTCAAGAAGCAGCCACACGTGTTACTGGTGGAAATTATATGAAGTTAATTGGTTCAGAGAATAAATTTGTTTTAGGGGGGTCAGCTGATCTTGCAGCATCAACGAAACAAATTATTAGTGAAGAATCATATTCAAGTAAAAATAGAAGTGGTCAAAATATTGAGTTTGGAATTAGAGAGCACAGCATGGCAGCAGTAGTTAATGGAATAAATCTACATAGTAATTTATTTGCTTTTGGATCTACTTTTTTAGTTTTTTCAGACTATATGCGTCCTAGCATAAGGCTAGCCTCGTTAATGAATTTGAATTCTGCATTTATATTTACTCATGATTCAATATATCTCGGAGAAGATGGCCCAACACACCAACCAGTGGAACATCTTATGTCTTTAAGACTAATTCCCGGACTAGATGTAATAAGACCTTCTAATAGCATTGAAACAGTATTTGCTTATAAGTATCTATTTTCTGATACGAAAAATCCTAAAGCTTTATCTCTAACACGACAAAATTTAAATTATTTAAATTATGATATTGATTATTCAGAATTCTTAAATGGTGGTTTTGTAATTTCTAAAGGAGAAGATTTAACTATTTTTGCATCAGGCTCAGAAGTTAATTTAGCAATTGAAATAAAAGAAATTCTTAAAGACTACTCAGTACAAATTGTGAGTGTTCCAATATTAAATAAATTAACTCCTGAAAAGTCTAAGCAGTTGAATATTAATAAATTCACTTTCACCTTAGAGTTAGGAAAATCTACAGGATGGTCAGACTACATTGGCAATATTACAGAGTCTTTCAGCATAATGACATTTGGTAAATCTGCTCCGGAAAAAGATTTAGCAGAGTTTTTTAAAGTAAATGCGGATTTTATTGCAAAAAAAATTATAAATTATCTTGACTAACAACCAGTATAAGATTTCATTTCAGATTTAGTTCTGGCCCCAACAACACCATCAGGAATTAATCCGACTTTTCTCTGGAAAGATTTAATAGCTTCTTTAGTATAAGAACCAATCTTCCCGTCAATTATTCCTGGATTAAAACCATTATTAGCTAAAAATGTTTGAATGTCAGCAACTGAATCAAGCTTTGCAGATCTATTATCTCTTGCAATACATACATTTTCACTTTTACAACCTGTATAAGCCCTCATGGCAGCTTTTGTTTTATTTCCAGCGATTCCATCTGCCAATAAACCATTTTCCTTCTGAAAGGAGATAATAGCATTTGTAGTTTTTGGACCTGTTTGGCCATCTATTGGTCCTGGATTAAACCCATTATTTGCAAGGAATTGTTGGATATCTAAAGTTGAGTTAATTGTAAGCGAACTATTATCTTTTGGAACACAAGCATCATTACCCGCATTTGGGTTGGATACTGCTGTTGATGATGCTTCTGATACCTCTCCGCCGTTAGCTGTCCAACTATCCTGAAATGGATTAGAGTCGAATACTGATGCGGAAACCAAAGATTTCTCCACCAATTTGTTTATAATAAATGAAACTTCACCAATAGTAATTTTTCGACTTGGGCAAAACTTATCACTTATGTCACTACAAGGTGGAATAACATCGTTTGCAGCAAGTATGTTTATTTCATTTGTCCACTTACTTGCGCCTTCATCTGAATATTTATCAATTGAACCAGAAAGATTAGTAGTAGTTCCAGCTTTTATTGATTTCACAAGTAAACAAGCTAACTCATCTCTAGCAACTGTTTCAGATGGTTGTATTTGAAAAGGACTGCCAAAGCAAACTTGCATTCCGTAATAAGGAAGAGCATTTGTTGCTTTTTGATAAATGCTTTGATCATCATCACTATATGCATTTGGCGCATCCAGCGATACACCACCAACAACTGTGACTACTGCGGCTGCTTCCTCTCTTGAAATCGTCTTTGCTTGACAAGCACTTGAAGTTTCATTACAAATATTCAACAGGCCTGCTTTAGATAAGTAATTTAAGCCATTACTGGAAGTCGCATATTGCGGGGTATCACCTGAAGAGCTTGAAGAATTATCATCGTTACTTGTTGAGCTGTTAGCTGTAACAGGTCCAATGTTCAAGTTAGAAACATCTGATTGGCTAGAAGTTTTAAAGTAGTGCGATGAAAATCCGAGTTGAGATTTAATATTTCTGCCAGATTTTGTAATGGTTTTTGATGCACCATTTTTAAACCCTTTCATAGTAACTTGAAGTGCAGCTCCAGATTCAGCCACTGAAGATACATAGATATCTGTTACAGCATCAAAACACGGAGACTCACCACAAAGAATATTTTTAGAGAGCTGATAAGAGCTAAAATCATACGACCAAGCAGCTTTTGGATTACCCACTCTATTATCTACTGACCAGGGATCATCGACTGTTTTTAGATAAGGCCAAACTGTAGATGATCCAAAACCTACTGCGTTGTCATTGGTTTTTCCACCAGTTGAGGAAGAGTAAAATGCTTGTACAACAGAGCTTTGAGTGTAGCCCCCATCATATGTAATTACTTTTCCAGAAGTATTATTTACAGCCTGTACCCAGTTAGGTCCTGCAATTTCTTTAAGATACCCATAATAATATTGACTAGACGCTGTTGATCCAATGTGGCACCAGCAATAGGCTTCTCTTGAACTAGAAAGGCCTGCATCAATATCAGTTTTTTCACTTGGTATATTTTGCTTCAAATATTGATAAACAGCATAACTTCTTCCCACTAAAGCTTGGGCTTCGAGGGCTTTTACGTTCCAATGTGAAGGCATTTCAGCTAATCCATACAGGTATTTCTCTATATTGACAGCTAAAGATACATGAAAGCCACTAGATACATTTTTGCTTCTTAGTTTTAACACTCCATGTTTATGCTCTCTTGGTCCAACCCTAATCCTTCCCCCATCAGACCAAGAAATTCCCAAATTGCATGAAGCAGGAACTTTGGATAATAAAGGGTGTCCGGTAAGATAACAACTTCCATTTGAATAGATAACATTAATCGTTGCGCCGCCACCAATTTTTAGAGGTCCAAAATCTGACTCACATGGGCCATCCGAAGTTGCATCAGACTTTATTTTATTAACGGTTTCATCGTTGATTGATCCTGACTGACCAAGCCCAACTGAAGCTTGATAGTTTTTTAAAGCCCCAGCAGTTCTATCTCCAAATGCACCATCTATTGTTCCTGGATCAAAGCCTCTTGAGGTTAAAAATACTTGAACACCAACTACTTGTGGTAAATTTGCTTGACAGATATGTAAGGTTGGGGGACTCGATGATGGCAGAGTTGTTAAGTTAATAGATCTAGCATTTCTGGCTAAACCAACCCACAGTGCATTATTGTTGGAGGCAATATCAGGTGATGACAAACTTAAATCGGATAGTTGTTTTACTGATGTGTCTTTAAAATAGTAATTTACAACCTCACTTGAAGAACATGAACTTGTGTTGGAACAAAAGCTTGCACCTAATTCAGTAAGACCCTTTGCGCCATATTGACTAAGTCCAACACCATGACCCCAACCACTACCTTTAAAGGTAAACGAAACAGAGCTGTAGCTTCTCATAGCTTGTTTAGTTGCTGGCCCTACTTCACCATCAGCGGTTAGCCCAACAGTTTTTTGGAAACTCTTTATTGCACCATCAGTTCTAGATCCACTTAAACCATCAATTGGTCCTGGGTTAAATCCATTACAGTTAAGGAATGTTTGAATGTCTTTTAAGTTACTTAAAGGAGCTACAGCATTATCAACACATGATAAATTAGGGTTTGTTGGAATTTCTAGAGCATAAGCTTGATTATTTTCTTTATCAGCAAACAAAAATGTTGCAATAAAAATTGCAAAAGAAGTAATGAATTTTAATTGGCCCTGTCCCATTATATCAGTTTAGAGTAGTTAGAAAAGATTTCATAGTTCATGGCTATTTTTCCATTTTTTAAATAATTCTATGGATAATAAGTAAAGAAGGTAACTGAAGTGTGAGAGGTAAGTAACAGGAAATAAAAGACCTTTATAATTTTCAAATATATTAGGGGGTATAAAAAATACAGTAATAAAAAGATACACACCAAGTAATTTACTTTTTTTAAAAGCATCTAAAGCAATTGAAAACATTAGAAAATATGAGATAAATGAAAAAATAAGCAAAGGAGAAAATAATAGAGATGGAGTCTCAGAAGTCATTCTGAGATAAAGGATGAATAAAACAGAAATTACTAAAGCATTACGACTATTATTTATTATCATATTTTTTAACACTTCTATTATTGTAAAT
>RGHK01000074.1 GCA_010024215.1 Pseudomonadota bacterium
TGATTCTTTGTTACAAGAATAAATTATGAGTATTGTAAAAACGTAAAGGCAAATATTTTTCATATCTAAATATAAGAGAAAAAACCTTGCATTTTTTTGCAAGGTTTTAAGTAAAAACTAACAATAAATTAACAACCTTTTCTAGTTATACCCTGGATTTTGTATAAGATTAGGAGCTTTATTTATTTCGGTTTGCGGGATTGGTGAAAAATATTTTTTATCTCTCCAAACCCTTGTTTCACGTATAATATCCTTTGGTTCATACGTATAATCAAAATCAGAGGAACTCTTTCTGTAAGTTGATGGTGTCATTGTACTCCCAGGTTTTTGTACTCCTTTAACTTCGACTCTTTGAGCTTGTTTATTTAGAGAGTAGGGGCCTTCTAACCACCTTCTCATATCAAAAAATCTAGAATCCTCGTTTACCAATTCTTTATCTCGCTCTCTCTTGTAAAGTTCAACAAGAGCAGCTCCAGATTCTGTAACAGCGGGTAATCCATTTCTGTAACGAAGTTTATTCAGCCAACTTTTGGCTTCTTGTTCATTCCCTAAATTCAAATTAGCCTCTACGTAGTTTAACAATACCTCGGTATGACGTAAGTAAGGTGCCGAAATAAATTGATTGTCCGACAAATAACCAGTAGGTGTATCTGGATCAGTAAATTTATTATACCAGTAATGTGTTAGACTCGAAGAGCCTGGATTTTGACCTTTATTTGTATCTACTCCAAACTTAACTGTTCCGTCATTAAATGTATATTCACCTGTTTGAATTTCATTAAATTGATCATATGGAACAGAATTAAGAGGTCTTGGTTTATGTGGTGCACCGTCATACAATATAGTCGCATAAAAACGGGCTTCACGATTTGCGTAAGGGTCACTAGAATGCACAGGATTATCCCAATCAAACAATGTTCCATCTGACATAGTATATTTTGAAACTAATGCTTCTGTTGGTGTTGTGCCAGCCCATTGGTTATAACCATTGGGACCTTGCAATAATGCAAAAAATCCTGGGTCATACCATCCATAATCTTCAGGTCTACCAGTTTTATATGTTCTGGAATCATAACCAAATTCTTTAAAAATACGACCCCACAAAAAGTCAGGATTTAATTCACCTTGTAAAGAAAGATCAAGATAATTTTGTTTGGCGTCTTCAATAGATGCAGGAGTAGTTAAATCTAGATTATACCCAATTGCTACATCTAAAAATGCTTTTGATGCTGCTTTTGCAGCTTCCCAACGGGCATTTGTAGCATCAGTTGTATAGCTAACGAGCTCTTTATTTTGGAAAGAAGACAAAGTTGAGACAACTGAATTTTTAGAAGGGTTGAACAAATCACTGGCAGCATGCGTAAGTATTCTAGATTTTAAAGCTAGAGCTGCTAATTTAGTGGCTCTTGCCTTATTACCTGCATTAGAATCCCCTAAAAGATTAATTGCCATGTCCAGATCTGATACAATCTGTTTTATACTATCCTCAAAGGATGATCTATCCAAAGGTTCACTATCTAGAACTAAAGGATCTAAAGTTAAAACTACACCTCCGTAATTTCTCACTAATTGAGAGTAAAAATAAGCTCGCATGAAGTAGGACTCACCAAGGAGTTTATTAACTTCACTTTCACTCAAACCAGCTTCATTTGCAGTTAACGCATTAATTGCTAAATTACTGCCTCGTATAAATGGGTATAATGACTCCCAATCTATATAGTTTATAGGAGATACAGCATAAGCTAATTGTCCAAAATTAAATTCAGGATTAAGAGACCCATCAACCATTGCTGGTGCGCCATAGTCAGCATATGTATGAAATGCATGATCAGTGAAGGCGTCAGTAGTTATAGTACTCGACAAAGGTCCTGCCCAGGTACCCTGATATAAATCTCGTACAGCAGCATCAGCAAGTTCAGGTGAATTGAATACAGCTTCAGAGGAAACTTCACTTAAAGCTTGTGTTTCTAAAAAATCATCATCACAACTAAAAGTTGTAAATGAAATGAATCCGACAACACAAATTTTGAATAAAAGATTATTAAATTTCATTTTTTTGTATTTTAAAAATTAAAATGTTACTTGAACTCCAACTGAGATTCTCTTTAAGCTGGGATAAGCCCAGCCAGATGCAAAGTTGTTAAGTTTATCATCAATATTGGCTCTTGTTTGATTAGCATCAACAAGAGACTGTGCAACCTCTGGATCATAAGGGTAGTCAGAAATAGTAATTAAGTTTGTCCCAGAAAGAGATAATCTAAAACTATCAGCATTTATCATCTTGAGAATTTTTTCATCTAAATTGTATCCAATTTCAAGATTTTTTAGTCTTATAAAATCACGCTTCATCATGTGAACATCCGTTACCATCGAATACCATGCGAGTCTATTATTGGATAACCTAGGATATTTAGAATTTGTATTTTCTAATGACCAAGCACGTCCAGAAATATATCTTTGAATGTTCCATCCATCAGAAGACATATTTTCCCATTCAACATTTTGATAGCCACCTGCAGCTCCATTCCAATACATGTTAAAATCAAAATTTTTATATTTTAATGAGGTGTTAAATCCAAATTGAGTGTCAAAAAACGGAGATCCACCAATTCGTGTTCTGTCAGCAGAAGTGATTTTACCATCCCCATTGATGTCAGTAACTCTTACATCACCAGGTTTTAGCTCAGTTGTTAAATCACTATAATCTAATGTGTTTGCATCAACTTCTGCTTGTGATCTGAATATCCCATCGGACTTATAAAGTAATAATCTACTTACGTCTCCTCCCGTTTCTCTTTGCCAAGGACGGTCAGCTAATTCTGGTTCGTCAAGAAAGACAATTTTGCTATTTGAGTCACTTAAATTAAATGAGAAATCGTAACTCAAACCTTTACTAGTCTCTCCTTTGTATCCAAGATTAAGTTCATATCCTGCATTTTCAAACTCCCCAATATTTTGGTTAGGTGGAGTAATTCCAGTGTAACTGGGTAAGGTTACGTTTGGAAGCGTTAATATATCCTCTCTTGTGTTTTTAAAGATATCTAAGCTTAAAGATAACTTACTGTCCATAGCTAATAAATCAAAACCAATATTTCTTGAAGTTTGCGTTTCCCAGGTGATATTAGGATTAGGAATTTTTGTTTCATAAGCTGTTGTATACACATCAGTTAATGCAGTTTGTGAAAAACCATATGAACTTAAATACTGGAATGGAGCTACACTATCACTACCCAATTGGCCGATTGACCCTCGCATTTTAAAAAAGCTCAAGAAATTAGAATCCCAAAACGATTCTTCAGAAAGCACCCATCCGGCTGAAACACCTGGAAAAAATCCATAGCGGCCCTCTTTAGGAAACAAATAAGAACCATCATATCGAAAAACTAATTCCAATAAATACTTATCCTTTTGATTGTAGTTTAGTCGTCCAAAATAATTTAAACGAGCAGATTCAAAACCAGTCCCAGTTGTATACTGACCTTCATTAGATCCAAATGATAAATGAGGTAAATCTATTGTTAGAAACCCTGTTTTAAAAGCTCTAGTGAAATCCTGAACAGATTCCTCTCTTGTTATACCCCCTAAAAATTTAATATAATGATCTCCAAAATCTTTTTCGTAAGTAAAGCTAAAGGTGGCTGTAATATCAGTAAGACTTATGTTATCCTGAGTTAATTCTGGAGAATCAACACCATTTTCTACTGGAAATAAGCCAGAAGAATCTCTATTTTTCCCATCCCAACTGTATAAAGTATAAGGAGTTACAAATTGTTTCCTGTCTACATTCATTTTATCATAAGAAATAAGACCTCGTAACGAGAGACCATCAATTCCAGGAACATCAAACGTAAGCCCCAAATTACTTTGGGTAATATTAGTTTTAGTTTCATCAAACCCATTTTGTTCCGTTACATTTACTACAGGGTTCCATTGCCTATACCCAGGTCCTGGTTCACCAGTAGGCCAGTAAGCTACATTAGTTGGTTGTAAACTGTACGTTTGAAAAAATGTATCGCCATAAGGCCTCGCCAACTTATCGAGGTTTTCGTTTCTTGTGTACAAACCAACATCCATTTTCAAAAAGTCATTAATTTTTGTATCAAGATTTAAACGCAAATCTAATTTCTCGTAACCATCTGGGGCATTTTTGAAATTAAGTTCTTGAGAGAGATGGCTAAGTGAAGCTAAATAGGATGTATTTTCGCCCCCTCCAGTGATTTGTAAGTTATTCTCAATTATAGGAGCACTAACAAAAACCTCTTCAGCAAAGTTAGAACTGGGATATAACCAAGGATCGCTTCCAGAGGCCGTGTTCTGAATTGCTTCTGAACTGTAACCTGGTTGAACTTGATCTCCGTTAGGGCGAGTATATACCTGTCCGCTGGCAGCTCTTGCAGCTTCCCACTCATTGGCAGGAAGATCATATGTATACATTAAATTAACTATATCCATATATTCATGTGCTGAATGCATATCTGGAATTTTAGTAAAGTCTAAAAAACCATAGCTAGAAGACATTCTAACTTTAGGCTTACCTTTATTACCTCTTTTAGTTGTAACTAGAACAACGCCATTAGCTGCTCGAGCACCATAAATAGCAGCTGAAGCATCTTTCAAGACTGAAATACTTTCTATATCAGAAGGGTTGATTCGATTTAATCCACCTGCTCGGTTGGGGATACCATCAATAACAATCAAAGCGGAACTGTTATTAAATGAATTAGTACCACGAATTCGAATACTCACTTTCTCTTCACCAGGAGTATTAAGGGAATTGTCGATGTAAAGACCAGCAACTTTTCCAGAAAGACCTGTAGCAAGGTTTGGCGAAGAAGTTTGCTCAAGAGCTTCAGCACCTATTGAGGAAATAGCACCTGAAAGTGTTTTCTTGCTCTGACCTCCATACCCAATTACTACAACTTCATCAAGCTCTTCAGTATCGGCAATCATTACAATGTTAGATAAATCGGCAGATGCTGATATTTCTTGTGATAAAAATCCAATATAAGAAAACACAAGAATTGCTTCGCTGTTATCAACAGTAATAGTAAAGTTACCATCAAAATCTGAACTTGTTCCATTTGAAGTTCCTTTTTCTACAACAGAAACTCCTGGCAATGGTCCATCTACACTTCTAACAATACCAGACCGTGTTTGAGCATAAATACCTGTCCCCATAAGAAAAACAAACAAGAACATTAATTTACATGTAAACCTTTTTTTCATAATAGTTGATTTAAAAATTGACTTA
>RGHK01000075.1 GCA_010024215.1 Pseudomonadota bacterium
CATAATTTTTAGATATTTCAATATAGTCTTTGCTGCCATTTGGCTCATAAAAAAACTCGGCAAACGATATCCATAGAAAATTATTTGATTTTGCCTTGCATGAAAACTTTCTATTATTAACTTCAAATTGTTTACTACCAAAGTTAGTATTCAAAAAATTATGCTTTATTAATTTTTCAATATCATTGTCATTAAATACCTTTTTCTTATCTTTGTTAAAGCTTAATATGTTCCTTGTTCTATAGTCTGTCTCACCAACTAATTTATGAACATGAACTGATTCTTGGAATATTTTTATTGAGTCAAGAAATTTTTTTCTTTGAAGCCCATCTTTATATAAATCTTCAGGAGCTGCATTTGATGTTATGTATAAGAATGTATTATTCTCAATCAATTGTATTAACAAATTGCCTATTATCATCGCATCTGCAATATCTTCTACTTGAAATTCATCAATAAAAATAATGTCGTATTTTTTACTTAAAGTTTTAGCAATGCTATCTAGCGGATTCTTGCTGCCAGTTCTATGATTAAGCTCAGAATGAATCAGCTGCATTAGGTCAATATAATGAGATGCTTTGATTTTATAATTTAAATGATTCAAAAAACACTTAGTTATAACTGTTTTACCTCTTCCTACTTCACCCCATATGTAAAAACCCATTTTTTGAGTTTTATTTTTCTTAAGTTTTTGTATAAAAGATTTCTCTTTGGGTAATGCATCAATCATTTGAAGAATTAGATTTGTTTGAGCTAAATCTACTTGGATGTCTTGGTTTTTTAAATCATCAATGATATTTTTAAACATTATCGTTATGAAACTTTTACAAAGAACTAAAATAAACTATTTAATAGTTATTTCAATAACTATATTTTTATCTTGGGCATTTTTTTTAAATGAGAATAATAGATTTGTTTCTGCTACAAAAAATTCAATTAAGTCTGTTGTAACAGTATATTCATATGGAAATAGTCGAATCTATAATAATGATAATGTTGGTTCTGGAGTAATATTTTCTGAAGATGGATATATAGTTACTAACTTTCATGTTATTTCCAATAATAAATTTGTAAGAGTTAAATTGCACAACGGAGAAGAATACGAAGCAAAGATCATTGGCGGTGACTCAAATGCGGATATAGCTGTTTTAAAAATTAAAACAGACAACCAGCTTGAAGCAATAACTATTTCGGATAGTGAAGATCTAAAAGTTGGTGACAAAGTTTTGGCAATTGGGAATCCCTATGGTATTGGCATTTCAGTTTCAAATGGAATTATAAGTGCAACCGGAAGAGATTATGGCAATCCTTATCTAGAATTAATACAAACTGATGCTGCTATTAATCCTGGTAATTCTGGAGGAGCATTGATTAACGAAAAAGGCAATTTAATTGGAATAAACACTAAAATTTTCTCAAAAACTGGAGCTTATCAAGGCCTTGGTTTCGCAATACCTTCAAATAATATTGTTGAAATAGCAACAGAGCTTATTAAATATGGAAAAATTAGGTCGGGTTGGATTGGTAATTTTAGAGTTTCTCCAATAAGGCTTCGATTAAATAACAAACTTATAAATGGATTAAGGATTGTAGAAATAGATGAAAGTGGTCCACTTTTTAATAAAGGTACAAGAGTAAATGATATTATCATCAGCATTAATGGTGATATTGGAAACTGGAACAATCTCACATCTTCACTAAAATATGCCACTCTTGGCAATGATATTATTTTTGAGATTTTAAAAAATAATCAATATAAGACAATAGAAATAAAATCTGATGAAATCAAAGACTTAACTAGGTAGTCTTGTTATGTTTGCGCCTAAATAATTTAGTTTTTCTTCAATTCTTTCATAGCCTCTATCAATATGATAAATTCTATCGACTTTTGTTTTACCTTTTGCACAAAGACCGGCTAATATAAGACTGGCTGATGCTCTTAAGTCAGTAGCCATAACCTCTGCACCATATAGTGAATCTACGCCCTTGATGACAGCATGGTTACCAGAAACTTGTATATCACACCCCATTCTATTCAATTCTTGTATATGCATATATCTATTTTCAAAAACTGTTTCGTATATATTAGACACTCCATCTGCTAAAGCATTTATAACTGAAAACTGTGCTTGCATATCTGTTGGAAATTCTGGAAAAGGTGCAGTTGTGATATCTACTGGCTTGGGTTTTTCTAGATCCATTTTTAAAGATATGGAGTCATTTGTAGTAGTTATTTTTGCACCGGTTTCAACTAGTTTATCTAAGACTTTTGTTAACCTCTTTGGATTGATGCCATTTATCTTTATATCACCTTTTGTAATTACGGCAGCAACTAAATAAGTTCCTGCCTCTATTCTGTCAGCAGGAATGCTATATTCGGTTCCATGCAGACCTTTAACACCTTCAATTATTATTTCATCAGTACCTGCACCTGTAATTTTTGCGCCCATTGCATTTAGAAATTGTGCTAAATCTATAATTTCAGGTTCTTTTGCAACATTCGTAAGTATTGTTGTCCCCTCAGCTAAACATGCAGCCATCATTATATTTTCAGTTCCGGTTACTGTTACTCCATCAAATTTAATTGAAGTGCCTTTTAATTTTTTTGCCCTTGCTTCGATGTAACCATTTTTAAGTGAAATAGATGCTCCTAACTGTTCGAGAGCATCTAGATGAAAGTTAACTGGCCTGGTTCCTATAGCACAACCTCCAGGTAAAGCAATTCTTGCCTCTCCATATTTAGCTACAAGAGGTCCCAGCACCAAAATCGATGCTCTCATAGTTTTTACTAACTCATACCTTGCTTCTTTTTCCTTTAATTCATTTGTTGAAATAGTAAAGTCCATATTCTCATTGAGTAAAATCTCAGCTCCCATTGAACCAAGTAACTCAAACATTGTTGTAATATCTTGAAGATACGGCAGATTTTTTAAAACTACGTTTTCATCGCTTAGGATAGTCGCTGCAATCATTGGCAGCGCAGCATTCTTAGCGCCTGAGCAACTAATCGTTCCTTTTAAACAGGCTCCACCATTTATTAACAATTTTTCCATTTATTTTGCTCTTGTTTCAACACTCAAAGCGTGCAGCGCTCCTGATTCAAACTGATTTTTAAGGGGACTAAGAACCATTTTATGTTGTTGAATTATTGATTTATCTTTAAAAGCTGACGACTCTACTATTAATTTAAAATTGCATGAATCGCCATCAAAAGTTAATACGGCGTCAGGTATTTCATTTTTTATTATTGTTTTAATTATTTCTTTATCCACTGATTCCTGCATCCCCTGCATCGGATACCCACCCATTTAATGTTTTTTCTATATCTTCATTATTTTTAATTGCTAATGCCTTAAATTGATTTTGAAAGGTCAAGCCAAGATTAACGCCATTAACTATTATATTAATTATTGACCAACTGTTATCTTTGTTTTTTCTTAATTTGTAAGAAATTGGATATTTGCTACTACCAGTATTAAGAGTTTGTCTAACTTCAATATTTTTAATATTTTGATCAAGATAACTGTCACCATTTTCAGGAAATAGAGTGGTGATTGTTTGATTTTCCCATTGTGCGAGTGTCTCAGCATAAGTATCTAATAATGAATCCTTAAAGACATTTACAAATTCTTTTCTTTGAGAAGGTGAAGCGGCAAAATAATATTTTTTTCCCATTACAGTAGCTGCAACTCTTCTAAAATCAATCATTGGCTCAAAAATTTCTTTAATTTTTAATTCATATTGCTCTCTATCTTCAACAAATAAAGATTTATTTTCTTTTAAAACTTTAACCATCTTCTGAGCATTCTCATCTATAAAAATATGAGGATTAGTTTCGCAGAATGCTGAAATAGATGTCAGCAAAAAGGTAATTGAGAATAAATAATTTTTAATAAAAGCGGGCATTGTTCTATTATACCATTTAGAAGATAATAAAAATTGCGTAAATTCACTAAAGATATGAAAAATTTTAACTACATAAGCTCTGCTAAAAGGACATTTAAAATTGAGGCAGATGCTATAAAAGATTTATCAAATCAGATTGAAAAAAACTTTGATACTCTCTGCAAGGCTGTTCAATTTAATGATGGTAAATTTATAATTATGGGGGTTGGTAAATCTGGTCATATTGGTCAAAAGATATCGGCAACACTTTCTAGTACTGGAACTGGTTCTATCTTCATTCATCCAACTGAGGCTGCTCATGGCGATATGGGTTTAATAAGTAAAAAAGATATTGTGCTTTTAATTTCAAATTCTGGGGAAACAGATGAAATAATAAACATACTTCCATCTTTAAAAAGAGCTTCGAGTAAAATTGCATCTCTTACGAGTAATAAAAAATCAACAATTTCCAAAGCTTCTGATATCCCAATTATTATAAAGTCCAAAGAAGCTTGTCCACTTGACTTAGCACCAACTTCATCTACAACTGCAGCCTTAGCTTTTGGAGATGCCCTTGCTATAGCTCTACTAGAATCAAAAGGCTTTACTAAAAATGATTTTGCTAGTTCTCATCCTGCTGGAAAATTGGGTAAGAAATTAATCACCCAAGTAAAACATCTAATGCATAAAGGTTCAAAAATCCCTGCAGTTAATTTCAATACTAGTTTGTCTGATGCATTAATAGAAATTACTAATAAAAGTCTTGGGATAACTTTGGTTAAAAATCGATCTAAAGTTGTAGGTATTTTTACGGATGGTGATCTAAGAAGGTGTTTAAATCAAAAAATAGATATAAATACAACCAAGATAAAAGATGTTATGACCAAAAAATTTATTACAATCGAAGATGAAGCCCTAGCAATAGATGCTGCAGAAATTATGGAAAAAAATAAAATCTTTACATTAGTAGTTATGAAGAAAACAAAAAATGTGGGCGTTCTCTCAATGCATGATCTCATTCAAGCAAGGATTCTGTAAGTAATGATAATTTAGTAGCAAAGTCATTAACCATTGATGCTACAGATACATATTTTTTATAAATACGGGAGACCTATTTTTGGTAAATATGATGAAGAAAATAACAAACCTATGTTGTATTCTCCTGAAGTTTG
>RGHK01000076.1 GCA_010024215.1 Pseudomonadota bacterium
TAAAAAACTTTCAAGTAAAGCAAGAGAACATTTATATGAATTGATAATAGAAAATTCAATTTTTTCTTTTGGCTCGGCTTCTCCAAAAGAAATAGACGAAATAAATATTCTTCAAGCTTCTTTATTGGCAATGAAAAGGGCTATACTTAACCTGTCTGTAATACCAGGAATGATTCTAGTAGATGGAACTCACAAACCTGATATTCAAATTGATGCAAAGACAATAATAGGAGGAGATTCGATAGTCGATGAGATTAGCGCTGCTTCTATAATTGCTAAAGTTTATAGAGACAACTTGATGATAAAATTTGACAATGATTATCCAAATTTTTATTTTGCCAAACATAAAGGATACGGAACTAAGTTGCATTTAGAGGCCATCAAAAAACATGGAATTACATCTATTCACAGAAAAACGTTTAAAGGAGTTTTGAGATAACGTGACACAAAAAACCTTTTCTCATCTTAGAGTTTCTTCTGAATTTAGTATTTCTCAAGGATTACTAACTATTAATCAATTAGTCGATTGCGCTAAAAAGCATTCGGTGCCCTCTCTGGCACTAACAGATAAATCAAATATGTTTGCAATGGTGAAATTCTTTACTAAATGTGAGGCTGAAGGAATTAAGCCAATTTCGGGTTCGTCAATCAGAGTTATATTTGATGATGATGATACTTCTCATGAATTATTGTGCTTGGCCAAAAACAATAATGGACATAAAAACCTGATGAAGATTATTTCTAAAGCTCATAACAACTATTCATATCAAATTCCTATAATAAATTTTAATGATCTAGAAGACTTTAAAAATGACATTATTGTTATTTCTGGGGGGAAAGATAGTCACTTATTTGAGTTAATAAGAAGGAATAAAATTACAGATGCTCAAAAACGCATAGATCAATTTTTAGGAATTTTTAAGGATGATTTTTTTATAGAAATTCAGAAAACTAACAGGCCTGATGAACAATCATATATCTCAAATGTAATACCACTATCTAATGAAAAAGGAATTCCATTAGTGGTCACTAATGATGTGCTGTTTTCAGAGAAACATGATTATGAAACTCATGAAACTAAAGTCTGCATAAATACGGGTAGAACTCTTAATGATCCTAATAGACAAAAACCTTTTTCAATTGAGCAATATTTTAAGAGTCCTGATGAAATGCATTCTCTATTTAAAGGTTTTGAAGAAATAATTGATAATACTAATGAAGTAGCAAAAAAATGTAATGTTTCTCTTTATTCCAAAGGGTACTTTTTACCAGAGTATCCTGTGCCTAAAGAACATAATTTTGATTCATATATAGCAGATCTCTCAAATAAAAGACTTTCAAAATTAATCCAGGCTTTTGATGCAGATAAAAAAAGAATTTATGAGCAAAGGCTTGATTATGAGCTAGATCAAATAAAAAAAATGGGTTTTTCAAGCTATTTTTTAATTGTCTATGATTTTATTCAATGGTCTAAAGATAATGATGTTCCTGTAGGTCCAGGGCGTGGCTCAGGCGCTGGCTCTCTTGTTGCATATTCTTTAGGAATAACAACGCTTGACCCGATTGCTCATGGTTTATTATTTGAACGCTTTCTTAACCCTGAAAGAATATCAATGCCTGATTTTGATATTGATTTTTGCATGGAAAAAAGAGATAGCGTAATTGAGTATGTTAGTAAAAAGTATGGATCAGAAGCAGTCTCACAAATAGCTACATTTGGGACAATGGCAGCTAGAGCGGTTGTTAGAGATGTTGCTAGAGCTATGGGAAAACCATATGCTCTTGGAGACAGAATTTCTAAGATGATACCTTTTGCTCCTGGAATGACTTTAGATAAAGCTAAGGATGAACAGCCAGTATTTGCTCAAACTGCAAAGAATGATCCTGAAGTAAGAGAAGTTGTAGATTTAGCATATAAACTCGAAGGAATAGCAAGAAATGTTGGAAAGCATGCTGGTGGTGTTGTAATTGCTCCAGGTAATCTTTCAGATTTTTGTCCAATCTATAATGATAGGCAATCTTCATCAATAATGACTCAGTATGATAAAGATGATGTTGAGAAGATTGGATTGGTAAAATTTGATTTTCTCGGTCTACGGACATTAACAGTTATTGATAGGGCGCTTAAATCAATTAATTCATCTTTTAGTGAAAATGAAAAAAAATTAGATCTAGATAACATTCCTTTAGATGATCAAAAGGTATTTGATTTGCTTTCGTCTGGAAAAACAATGGCAGTATTTCAACTTGAATCTACCGGGATGAGAGATTTAATTAAAAAATTAAAACCAACTAAGTTTGAAGAAATAACAGCTCTTTTAGCCCTGTACAGGCCAGGACCACTTAATTCAGGCATGCATACCACTTTCGTTGACAGAAAGCATGGAAGAAGTCCTGTTACATATCCTCATGAATTACTTGAACCAGTCTTATCAGAGACTTATGGAGTTATTGTCTATCAAGAACAGGTCATGGAGGCCGCAAGAGTACTTGCAGGTTATTCTATGGGTCAGGCAGATATTCTAAGAAGAGTGATGGGTAAGAAAAAGATTGAGGAGATGGAAGAGCAAAGAGAGATTTTTGTAAAAGGTTGTGAAAATAATTCAATTCCTGAAAGAACAGCGAAAAAGATCTTCGAATTAATAGAGCAGTTTGCAGAATATGGTTTTAATAAATCCCATTCAGCAGCATATGCAGTGATTTCCTACCAAACCGCATACCTAAAAACATATTATCCTGAGCATTTTATGGCAGCAGTTCTGTCAACAGAGTTAGGTAATACAGATAAAATTCATGCATTAATTCAAGAATGCAAACGCATGAGCATTAATGTTTTGAAGCCAAATATTTTGACCAGCAACAAAATGTTTATTGTTAATGAAAACAACGACATCGAATATGGTTTAGGCGCAATTAAGGGTGTTGCTGATTCTTTTATTAAACATGTGTATGAAATAAGAAAAGCTGGAACTTTTTATGATTTGTGGGATTTTTCTAAGAAGGTAGATATAAAACTCGGTGGAAAAAAATCACTAGAAGCATTATCACAAGCAGGAGCCTTTGATAGCATCGCTCCCTCTAGAACTATAGCGATAGCATGTGTAGAAGACATGCTTAAAGATGGCTCAAAAAACAGCAATAAACTTATGTCTGTTGGGGGAGATTTATTTTCATCACTAGAAGAAAATTTTAATCCATATGAAAAATATCAAAACACTTTAGATATGAATTTAAGTGAACTATTATCACTTGAAAAAAAATCATTAGGTTATTATCTCTCAGGTCATCCTGTGAATGCTATTGAGAAAAAAATTCGATGCCTTAGATCAACTAAAATTAACAACTTAAATCAAGAAACAAAAAAAGCTTCTATAGTTGCATTAATCAATAGCGTCAGACAGATTAAGGACAAGAAAGGCAAACCGCTTACCTTTATTAATTTTGATGATGGTACTGGGGTTATGGATGGAATTGTTCCAAATGAAGTTCTTGAAAAATGTCATGATCTTTTAAAAGATGGAAATATCCTCGTCTTAAAGGGTGTTGTAGAAATTGATGATTACAGATCACAAGAGGTAGGTGATTCAATGTACAGGATGAGGGTAAAAGAAGTTGTGTCTGTGGACAATGAACTATCAAAGAAAATTAATGAGGTAACAATAAATCTTGAAAAATCAGATCTAATATCTTTAGAAGAATTTTCAGAGAAATTAGATAAAATCAATAAAGATTTTTGGCATACTTCTGGTTCAAAATTAAATGTAAAAGTAATAACAAATGATTCAGAGGCTATAATAGACATTGGGGATAGGTTTAAATTTGAGCCAAATTTGCAAAATTTAAACTTATTAGATGAAATATTTGGAATTAATGCCTTAGAAATATAACTATTAAATTAAAATGCCTAGCCAAGAAATCAATCCAGATAATATTCCTGAAATTTCAGAAGACTATAAATTTTTAGATTTTGAAAAAACTATTCAAGATATTTCTGAGAAAATAACTGCTTTAAGAAACTCTGAGATAGACTCACCTGAGTTAAATAATCAAATAAATACTCTCAGAAAGGAAAGGGATGCAGAAACAAAAAAGATTTATTCAAAATTATCAATTTGGCAAACTGTTCAAGTAGCAAGACATCCTCAAAGGCCTCATACATTAGATTTCATAGATAGAATTTTTGATGATTTTGATGAAATGCATGGTGATAGACAGTTTGGAGATGATGCTTCTATTGTTGGTGGTATAGCCTACTTAGAAAATATTCCTGTAATGATCATTGGTCATGAAAAAGGAAGAGATACAGATGAAAAGGTAAGAAGAAACTTTGGAATGCCTCAACCAGAAGGTTATAGAAAAGCAAAGAGATTAATGGAGTTTGCTGAACAATTCTCCATGCCTGTTATCACTTTTATTGATACAGCAGGAGCTTATCCAGGTATTGAGGGGGAAGAGAGGGGTCAAAGTGAGGCTATAGCAAGAAATTTAGCAGTTATGTCAGAATTAAAAACACCTATTATAGTTGTAGTCACAGGCGAGGGTGGCTCTGGTGGAGCATTGGCGATTAGTGTAGGTGATCATATTGCCATGTTGCAATATGCTACCTATTCTGTTGCATCTCCTGAGGCCTGCGCCTCAATTATTTGGAGAACAGCTGAAAAAGCGCCTGATGCAGCAGAGGCAATGAAAGTCTCCGCAAATGAACTTAAGAAATTAAAAATAGTTGATGAAATTATATTTGAACCTCTTGGAGGCGCTCATAGAGATTATGACGCTACCTCTCAAAGCATAAAAGATTCATTGATAAAGAATTTGTCTTCTCTTAATGATATTCCTACTGAAGAGCTTTTAGAAAGAAGATATAAAAGATTGCTCGAGATCGGCATATAAATTTTGATTAATTTTGAAGAATTAACTTTTCATTTAGATTTAAATAAGAAGATCTATGTGGCTTATAGCGGGGGTACAGACTCTTCTGCGTTGTTATATTTACTCCATGAAAATAATAT
>RGHK01000077.1 GCA_010024215.1 Pseudomonadota bacterium
TTATTTAATTCTGTTATTGAATAGTACTAAATATCCGCTATTGTTTAGTAATTCCTACAAATTAGTAGGTTTTTTTAATTTCAGTGACTGAAAGGAAATTATATATGAAGAATCGCAAAGCTTTAGCTTTGATTGCGATTTTAGCACTAATTGCTGTAGCCTGTGGTGGCTCTGATACAGCTGAAGAAGTAGTAGAAGTTGAAACAACTGAAGCTCCTGCTACAACTGAAGCTCCTGCAACCACTGTTGCTACTGTGTCAGCCGATCCTTTAGTTCTTGGTACATTGATGCCATTAACTGGAGACTTGGGCTTTCTAGGACCTGGTATTGAATCAGGTGCAATTCTTGCTGTAGAGCAAATCAATGCTGCTGGCGGTGTAAATGGACAGGATGTTGTGTGGGTACAAGGTGACTCAGGTACAGCTCCAGATGTTGCATCTGCTAGCTTAGCTACGCTTATTGGTGAAGGTGTTGCTGGTGTAATGGGAGCTGCTGCTAGTGGTATCTCATTAGCTATTATGCAAACTGCTATTGATGCAGGTGTAGTAATGGTTTCTCCATCAAATACATCTCCACAATTTACAAAAGTAAAAAACGGTGGATATTATGCAAGAACAGCCCCTTCAGACCTTTTACAAGGTGCAGTTTTAGCTCAAGTGCTTATTGACGATGGTGTTAAGTCCCTCTCAATTATTTCAAGAGCTGACTCATATGGTAGAGGTTTAGCAGAAGCAACTGCTTCAGCATTTGAAGACGCAGGTGGTACTGTTAACACTATCGTATATCACGATCAAAATGCTACAGAGTTCTCTTCTGAAGTAACACAAGTTGGTAAGAATAATTCTGACGCAATAGTTGGTATTTTATTCCCATCAACAGGTTGTGGTGTTTTGCAAGCTGCTTTTGAGCAAGGAACTATAGAAACTCCATGGTATTTCACCGATGGTGTTCGTGGTGCAAATCTTAGCTCAGAATGTGGACTTGGAAATGCACTTGATGGATATAAAGGTACTGCTCCAGGATCAACAGCAGGTGATGCATTAGACGCATACACTGCTGCTTACCAAGAAAGATTTGGTGAGGATCCAGCTCCTTATTCAGCACAAGCTTATGATGCAATTATGATTATGGCATTATCTGCTGCTGCAAATGGTGTAACTGGTGCTGATATTGCTTCTGGTTTAGTAGAAGCATCAGGCAACGGTACAGCATGTATTGGAGTTGAGTGTTTTGCATTAGCTGCTGCTGGTGAAAATATTGATTACAAAGGTGCATCTGGAGATATTAATTTAGATGAACAAGGTGATCCAACTGCTAGCACATACGATGTGTGGCAAATTACTAGTGGTGATGAAGAAGAGGTTATCAAGTCAATAGACTTTGGATCTTAATTCAAGCTATTAAATTTAAAAAGGCCCGATATTTTCGGGCCTTTTTTTATAGTTTTCCTAAATATAAGTCAATAACTTTTTTATCTTTTAATAAATCTTTACCCAGTCCTGTATATGCATTTCTGCCTTGATCTAAAACATAGCCCCTATTACAAAAACTCAATGCTCTTTTAGCATTTTGCTCAACTAAAAGTATTCCAACACCACTTTCATTAATACTTTTTATGTATTGAAAAACTTCATTAATAGCTTTAGGAGATAACCCAGCTGATGGTTCATCCAATAGTAAGACATTTGGCTTTGAGATTAGAGCTCTTCCCAATGCTAAAAGTTGTCTTTGTCCTCCAGATAAGTTTCCGGCTCTTTCTTTTCTTTTTTCTTTTAGGATTGGAAACATAGAATAAATTTCCTTAAATAGATTGGAATGTTCATTTTTAGTGCTCCACAGACCCATCTCCAAATTTTCTTCTATTGTAAGACTTTGAAAAACGTTTGAAACTTGTGGTACATAAGCAATTCCTTTTTGAACTAATTCATGACTTTTAATTTCAATAAGCTCATTTCCCTTAAAATAAATTTTTCCACCAAAAATAGGAATTAAACCCATAATTGCTTTTAATAATGTTGATTTTCCAGCACCATTAGGACCTATTATTGAAACAACTTCATTTTCTTTTAAAACAAGATCAACTCCTTGTAGTATGTTTAACCCCTTCACATACCCAGAAGCCAGACCATTCACCTCAATCAGTGGATTATTCATCACTACTTCCTAAATATGCCTCAATAACATTTTTATCAGATCGTACAAAATCTGGCTTTCCATCAGAAATTATTTTTCCTTCAGCCATTACAACAACTCTTTCAGATATTTTCATAACTGCGTCAATATTATGTTCAACCATTAAGATATTTATTCCATTTTTGTTTAAGTTAGAAATTATTTCTAATAACTGTTCTGATAGTTTTGGATTAACACCTGCTAATGGTTCATCAAGAAGCAATATTTTGGGGCTTTTCATTAGTGATCTTCCAAGTTCTAGTAATTTTTTTTGGCCGCCAGAAAGTTCTCTTGCATATGCGTTCTTCATTTCAGATAAGTTAAGCAACTCTAGAGTTTCATTTATTTTTTCAGTCAGTAATTTTTCTTGGTTTTTAAGTGAACTCGATTGGATTAGTGAATTCAAAAATCCTTCATTATTAATTGAACTTCCTGCAAATTGCATATTCTCATATACAGACATACGATCAAAAACTCTAGTAAGTTGGAAAGTTCTTACCATTCCTAATCTTGCTAATTTATACGAATTTAAGCTAGTTACATTTTTTCCATCAAAACTTATACTCCCTGAATCTGAGTTTTGAAATCTAGTTATTAAATCAAAAAAAGTTGTTTTTCCAGCACCATTAGGACCTATTAGGCTTGTAATTTCGTTTTTATTTAAATCAAATTTGTCAACATTAACTGCCTCAAGGCCACCAAACCTTTTTTTTAAAGACCTAACTGATAATAAGTTATTTGACATCTAAGAGAAGTTCCTCTTTTTTTCCAAGAATCCCACTTGGCCTAAAAATCATAAAAAACATAATTAGTAAACCGACGATGACAAATCTGACACCAGCTAATTGCTGTCCATCCGGGCTTTCAAATAAAAATCGAGAAATTGAATCTGTACTGGCGATTATTACCCAAAATATTACCGCGCCTAAAGCAGGTCCACCTAAGCTACCGACACCTCCGAGTATTAGGGCTGCCCAAACATAAAATGTTAGAACTGGAACAAAAGTAGATGCTTGAACAGTACCATAATTAAATACTAAAAATATTCCAGAAAGACCTCCAATAGCTGCACCTAACATGAAACTTTGAAGCTTTAGCAATACAGCATTTTTACCAAGCGCTCTAACTGCATCTTCATCTTCCCTAACAGCTCTAAGAGCTCTTCCCCATGGAGATTTCTTAAGTCTTGATAAAATTAACAATATAACAATAATTGAAATCCACGTTAACACTCCAACCCAAAACTGAGCAGGAGATATATCATAACTTTCACTAAAACGAGTTATGAAATCTGGTCTTGAGTTTTGTAGTGAATCAGAAAATTGAATTATTCCATAAACTCCTCCTGTTAAGTTTTCAAAGTCACGAACTAGTAACCTGAAAATTTCCGCTGCAGCAATAGTGACTATTGCTAAGTAATCACCTCTAAGTCTCAAAGTTGGCAAACCAAGTAGTAACCCTAGGAGGGCAGCCGCAAGAATGCCTATTAAAATTGCTATAGGAAGTGGCAGTCCTGAGCTAATTACTACACCCTCCCTGCCAAGTGAGTGAGGAATTAAAAGAACAGTTGTATAAGCACCAATTCCCATAAAAGCTGCATGACCAAAATTAAGCAGTCCAGTCCATCCAAAATGCACATTTATACCTATTGCTGCAAGTCCGTATATTCCAGCAAAAGTCATTAAATTGACAAATACCCTTGCCCCACCCGTTTCGTTTGATAGAAAAATGTACATAAATGAAATCGCTAAAAGAAAAAAAGCAATAATATATTTTTTCACGAGATTCGATCCTTGTTACCAAAAATTCCTTGTGGACGTACAAGCAATATAATAATCATCAAAGCTAAAGCTATGGCATTTTTAGCCTCTGTGTGGCCGTCCATGAACTCTAAACCAACACTCAATTGAACAAGTATCCCAATTATGAAACCTCCAAACATTGCTCCAAAAGACGTTCCGATTCCACCTAAAACTGTACCGGCAAATATTAATAACAGGATTAAAAAACCCATATTCCATCTTACGTTATTAATAACACCCTGAATTATGCCAGTGAAACCCGCAAGCATACTTGAAAAGATCCAAGTAACTAAAATTATATAGTCAGAGTTAATTCCAGATATGCTTGCTAAGTCTGATGAGTCTCTAACAGCTCTCATAGCTTTACCAGTTCTTGTATAAGTAAGAAAAATACCCACTAAAACCATAACCGCAAAAAAAAACACCGCACAATAAGATGCTCAATATAACCGAGGTCATAAAGTTAATTCCCAATGGTGAAAATCTGTCTAAATATAATAAGCTGGAATCTGGAGAGGATGAAAAGAAGAGAGCCATTATTGCTCCAAAAGCAATTATTTCACCATGGGCAAAATTTACGATTCTAGTGACACCATATAGTAAAGAAAGCGCAACTGATCCCAAAGCGATGATTACTCCGAGTAACAAACCATTCCCAAGCTGTTCTAACAAAACTTTTCCCTAATCTTCATTTATAAATCTAACCTCAGACCCATCCTCGACAACAATTTTTAATTTATATACCTTTTCAGCTTGATTCAAATATCCTATTGTAGCATTAATCCACGTAGGTGGTACATCTGCATTTCCTACAACAACAATAGGTAGCGTATTTGAAACTTTTATATCGAAATTTCCATTAACTTTTAATTCTTCAAGGTTTAAATCTTTACCAAGATATATTGCTCCAGTACCA
>RGHK01000078.1 GCA_010024215.1 Pseudomonadota bacterium
AAAACAATTATTGATTGAAAACTCTGAAATTCTTAAAAAAGAATTTTTTCTTTGAAGATCTTATTGGGTTTATATCAATGCCACCTCTTCTTAAAAATCTTCCACAAATTTCAAAATCATAATCAGGATATTTGTTTTGTAAATCTGCAAAAATATATTCTATACATTGCTCATGAAACTCACCCTTTTCTTTAAATGATACTAAAAAGCGTTTAATGGAATTGATATCAACTTTAGCATTAGTATAAATATAAATTTTTGCAAAATCTGGCTGCGAGGTCACTGGACATATGGAGCGAAAACCATCAAAGCAGAGCACTTCATTTGGTTTAGATAATTTTCGTGATGAGGTATTTATATTTAATGAATCTGGCTCAACAGAGAATTTTTTTATAAATCTAAGCTTCGTTTCTGATTTAGTGATTTTATTAAGGTCTTTTTGAATTTTTTTTATAACATCTTTTTCATATATAAATTTTTTCTTATAAAAAGAATTTAAATATAGCTTTAAAGATTTTGATTCAACGATATATTTGGAACAAGATGGAATTGTTATCTCTAACACTTTTAAAACGGGTAACTTATTAGCATCTAAATATGAAAATTCGTATGCATTCCATATATCAACACCGTGACTATCAGATAATCTATCTCTAATTATTGGATCTAGTATCTTATAACCAACCGGTGTTTTGGTGTTATTTTTGCCAAGGTGTTTTGTTTTCATTGTCTTATTCCTGTGCCTTTTTTTAGAAGATATAAACATGATGATGTTAATACCAAAATAAATGTAATAATCATGCCTAGTGAAAATGATATTGATACATCACTAACACCTAACATACCCTCTCTAAAAGTATTCACCACATAAAGCATTGGATTTGCCATTGAGATAGATCTCCAAAGATCAGGAAGAATATTAATTGAGTAAAAGACTCCACCTAGATAAATTAATGGGGTAAGAATAAATGTTGGAATAATAGAAATATCATCGAAGCTATCAGCAAAAACTGCATTTATAAAACCCATTAAAGAAAAAAGAATTGCAGTAAGCAAAAGAACCACAATCGTTAATAAAGGATTTGCTACCGTAAAATCTGGATAAAATAATAGACTTACACCAAAGACAATAATTCCAATTAACAAACCTCTACATACTCCACCTAAAACGAAGCCTAGCAATATAGACCAATTTGGCATGGGAGATATTAATAACTCTTCTATAGATTTTTGAAATTTAACAGAATAAAAAGATGAAACAACGTTGTTATAGGAGTTAGTGATAACCGAAAGCATAATTAATCCAGGTATCATATATTGAATATAGTCAAAACCATCCATAGATCCAATTCTTGGGCCTATTAGTGAACCAAAAATTACAAAATATAAAGACATAGTTACTGCAGGAGGAACAAGGGTTTGTACCCAAATTCTTAAAAATCTTCTAACTTCTTTAACAGTTAAGGTCCATAAAGATACAGATACTCTAAAATTATTTTTCATTTGAATTAACCATTTCGATAAATAATTCTTCAAGTCTATTAGCCTCATTTCGCATAGACTTAATTTTAATATTTAATTTTGTAAGCTCAGAGAAAAGCGCATTAATTGACCTGTCTTTATTTACTGCAGCAACTAAAGTCAGGGGGTCTTCAAGCTTAAGCGGAAAGCCTTCAATGACAGGAGCTTCATCAAGAGGATGATCTAAATCAAAAACAAAACCTTGAACATTAAGTCTACCTAACAAATCTTTCATACTTGTATCAGCAACAATAGTGCCATGATCAATTATCCCTATATTCCTGCATAACTGCTCCGCCTCTTCAAGATAATGAGTAGTCAAAATAATAGTGGTTCCATTTTTATTAATCTCTTTCAAGAATGACCACATTTCTCTTCTTAGCTCAATATCAACACCAGCTGTAGGTTCATCCAATATGAGTAATTGAGGTTCATGGATTAAAGCCTTTGCTATCATCAATCTTCTTTTATATCCACCCGATAATGTTCTAGCTTGAACATTTCTTTTATCCCAAAGACCCAGTCTTTTTAGAATATTTTCAACCTTAGGCATAGCGGTAGATTTTGGAATTCCATAGAAACCAGCTTGTGTAACTACAATATCTAAGACTTTTTCAAATTGGGAGAAGTTAATTTCTTGAGATACGACACCCAACAAAGATTTAGCTTTATTTAAATCAGTGTCTATATCATTTCCAAAAACAGAGACTTTACCTGCAGTCTTAGTGACAAGAGATCCAATTATCCCAATAGTTGATGATTTTCCAGCCCCATTGGGTCCAAGCAAAGCATAAAAATCACCTTTAGCTACTTTAAGATCAATGCCTTTTAAAGCAACAATGTTATTGTCGTATACTTTTTGTAAGTTATTGATTTCTAAAGCGTATTCAGCCATTTTCTACTTCACTATTATCAACTAATACGTAACTTAAAATTAATCCAATCAAAATACCTAACCACATGAATTCGCCACCGAAAGCAATTAAAACTGCAGTAACAAGTGATATAGCCTTCTCTGAATTTTTAATTGCCAATGACATTGCGATATAAGAACAGGCTAAACCAGTTAAAATAAGAGTTACGCCTAATGCAACTATCATTAATGGCTCCATAATATCGATAAAAGGCACCATAAAAAATAAGAAAGGAATCCCCATTAGATAATAAGAATGAATACCGTCAAACAGTGAACCCATTGCTTCTTTGCCTTGCTTCCACCTTTCAACAATTACCACGTGTACCCCAGTCCATAAAGCACCTTGAGTTGGGAAAAAGGGATTAATAATCGCTCCTAATGCATTCCTAATTCCAACACTATTATGTGACCTATTAATGTCTATTTCTATTACTTCATCAGGTCTTAGTTTTTGACCTTCTTTAATAACCTCAATACCTGTTACAAAATCTCCAAATAGTAATAAATAACCAATTATTACTAAAGGCAGTACCTCTAGATACATTTCAGTTGGAGGAAATCCAATAGATAATGGAGATGTTTGAGAATAAACCTCGTTAACTGCTGGAACAGCCAAACCCCATTCAATATTCCAACTTAACTCTCCAGTAAAATAACCTACAAAAGCTGCAACAATAAACCCTGGTAATAAACCTAAAGAACCAATAAGTGCTAAGACTTTGTTATTTTGAGCTAGCCTTTTAAAAGGTTCTGAGAATGTTGTTATAGTGCATATTATTAATGCTGAAATCATTGATACAGGCGTATTACCAATATAACGTTCAAAATCGCTAAAGAATATCTGGTAAAAAGCAGCTAATGCAGCACCTAAAATAATACCTGATTTCAGGCCATTAGGAACTTTTTCAACAATAAGTTTCCCGATACCAGTTAAACCAAGAATAAGAACCAATAGCGTAAATTCAATTGCCATAGCTGACATATAATGAAATGTTTCAACTCTGTATACTCCATCAAACATCCCTTTTGTCATAAAGAATCCTATTACCAACGGCAAGGCTGGTGTAATCCATCCTGCTGCCATAGGCTCACCAAATATGATTGGACTTGATGTAATCAAAAAGCTAGCTATAAAGCATGCTGCTATTGCCTCATTCAAAGTTAATCCTAAAGCCATGCCAACAGGAGCAGCTGCCAAAGCAGTAGCACCAGATATAACTAAACCCTGCAAGAATTCTGCTGTTAATAGTTTGGTATGTATAAAAGGAATTCTCAATGTAAAAGAACCCCATTTAATTCCACTCTTATTCATATTCTTCCCCGTTTTATTTTGATAGCTCACTCATGCCATCTTCTAATCCCTTAAGTGTTAAAGGATACATTCTGTTATCAAATAAATCTCTAATTAAGCAGACTGATGATGTGTAATCCCAATGATCATCTGGAACAGGATTGAGCCATGCCATATTATTAAAATGCTCTGACAGTCTTTTAATCCAAACATGGCCTGCTTCTTCATTCCAATGTTCAATACTTCCACCTGGATTAGTTATCTCATATGGTGCCATAGTAGCATCACCAACAACTATAACCTTGTAATCAGATGAATACTTATTAATCATATCTTGAACCATAAATCTTTCATGGGATCTTCTTAGATTATCTTTCCAAACAGACTCATAAATACAATTATGAAAATAAAAGTACTCTAAATGTTTAAACTCAGTTTTTATTGCTGAAAAAAGCTCTTCACATAATTTTATGTATGGATCCATTGAACCACCAACATCAAAGAGAACGATAACTTTTACAGTATTTGATCTTTCAGGAACCATATGAATATCAAGATAACCTGCGTTTTTAGCTGTTGATTTAATAGTTCCATCCATATCAAGCTCTAGATCATTTCCTTGACGAGCAAATTTCCTTAATCGTCTTAAAGCCATTTTTATGTCTCTAATGCCAATAATTATTGAATCATCAAGATTGCTAAATTGTCTTTGTTCCCATACTTTGACAGCAGTTTTTTGACCGCCCTCTCCTCCAACTCTTATACCTTCTGGGTTTTGACCACTATTACCAAATGGAGATGTGCCATTCGTGCCAACCCACTTATTGCCACCTTCATGCCTTTCTTTTTGTTCTTCTAAACGCTTCTTAAACTCTTCTAATAATTTTTCTAGACCACCAAGAGATTGAATTTTTTTTAATTCTTCTGGATCTAATTCTTTCTCAAAAGCCTTTCTTAACCAGTCTTCAGGAATGAGTGCTTGGAAAATATCTTCAAGTTTTTCTATGCCTTTAAAATATATATCAAAAGCTTTATCAAACTTGTCATAATGCTTTTCATCTTTTACCAATATTGCTCTTGATAAATAATAAAAATCATCAATATTTGAATAAGCTAATTGTTTTTCCAGTG
>RGHK01000079.1 GCA_010024215.1 Pseudomonadota bacterium
TAGATATAAAGACGGAGTTGCACTAAATTATGGCGAATAATGGTAAAAATTCTAACATTGTAGTTGGCCTTGATATTGGCACTTCAAAAGTAGTATGCATTGTTGGTAAATATAATGATGCAGAAAAACTTGAAATTATTTCTTTGGGAGCATACCCATCAAGTGGGCTAAAGAAAGGAGTGGTAGTAAATATCGATGCAACTACCGATGCTATTAGGAAAGCTGTAGAACAAGCTCAATCTATGATTGAAGAAAAAATTAAATCCGTATATGTTGGTATTGCAGGAAGTCACATAAAAAGTTTAAATTCTCAGGGCGCAGTTGGAATCAAAGACAAAGAAGTCACGCCCTATGACATAGATAGGGTTATAGATTCTGCTCAAGCAGTTTCAATTCCATCAGATCAAAATGTTTTACATGTTTTACCTCAAGAATATGTTATTGATAATCAAGAAGTCAGTCTTGATCCACTTGGCATGGCTGGCGTGAGGCTTGAAGCAAAAGTACATCTAGTTACTTGTGCAAACAGTGCTGTAAAGAACATAGAAAAATGTATAAAAAATTGTGGATTATCAGTTGACGGTTTTGTTTTAGAGCAACTAGCAAGCTCCCATTCAATTTTATCTGAGGACGAAAAAGATTTAGGCGTCTGTCTAGTAGATATTGGAGGCGGTACTACTGATATTGCAATATTCAATTCTGGTTCAATTGTTTTTACTGGGGTTATTCCTATTGCTGGAGATCAAGTTACTAGTGATATTGCACAGGCTCTAAGAACTCCAACTCCGCAAGCAGAGGATATAAAACAAAAACATGGATGCGCTGTTGCTGAATTCACTAAAGATGATGAAAGCATTGAGGTTCCTGGTGTTGGAGGTAGACCTACCAGAGAACTTTCTAGAAGCTCTCTCGCTGACATAATTCAACCAAGATACACTGAGTTATTTGAACTTGTAAAAGCAGAAATAACAAGAAATGGCTTTGAAGATAAAATCTCAGCAGGCATTGTATTTACTGGTGGTACCTCAAAGATGGAAGGTGTTGTTGAGTTAGCTGAATCTATTTTCCAAACATCTGTAAGACTTGGCATTCCTAATAAGTTCTCAGGAATGGAAAGTATTTTACAGAATCCAATTTATGCAACGTCAATTGGTTTGGTTGATCATGGCTTTAAACAAAAAAATGAAGATTTAATTGCTGAACAAAATCAAAGTTGGGTTTCGAAGTTATTAAAAATTGTCAAAAGCGAGTATTGATTCTATAAATCAATTACATTAGAATGCGTTTTCCTTGGTTTATATTAATAAAGGTATAAATCTTTAACCATAAGGTAAATAAATGAAAAAATACGAAGCAGTCATAGTTTTAAACCCTAACCTTTCAACAAAGGTAGATGAATTTAAAAAAGATTTCGAAAAACTACTAAAAGATAATTCTTTTTCAATTGTAAAAACTGAAGATATTGGTAGAAGACAGTTAGCATATTCAATTGCTAACCATAATAAGGGACACTATATTTTATTTAATTTAGAAGGAGATCCTTCTAAATTATTGGAAATCGAAACTAAAATAAAATATAACGAGTCTATAATCAGGCACTTATTTTTAGTAGTAAAAGAGCATAATGGTACAGATTCAAGTTTATTAATTGAATCTAAGAATAAAAAATCTGATACATCTGAGAGCGTTTCAAAAACTGAATCTGAGGAGTTAGTTGCTGAAGAACCAAAAAATGAAGATGTAGCTGAAGAGTCAACTAATTCAGAGGAAGAAAAAGAAAATGAGTAAATATGAGCTCCCAAAGAGATTTGATTACAAGGATATAGATATTCTTAAGCAGTTTATTACTGAAACTGGAAAAATAATACCTGCAAGAGTTACAGGCGTATCAGCTTCAAATCAAAGGAAGCTTACTAAATCAATTAAAATTGCTAGATTTTTAGCACTTTTACCATATACGGATATGCATCAATAAGACTATGAAAATTATACTTTTAGACAAAATACAAAGACTTGGTGAAATTGGTGACATTGTGGAAGTCAACTCTGGCTACGCTAGAAATTTTCTTATTCCACAAAAGAAAGCCGCTTTTGCTAGTGAAAAAAACATTGCTGAAGTAGAAGCAAGAAAAGATGAATTAGCAGCAGCTTCAGCAGATCTTTTAACAAAAGCTCAAGCAAGAGCTGAAACAATAGTTGGTAAAGTTTGCGAAATAGCTGTCCCAGTTACTGAAGAGGGCGCTTTATATGGATCTGTTGGTACAAGAGAAATTTCAGAAGCTTTTGCAAGTATAGATACCGAAATTGACAAAAGTGAGGTTCAACTTCCAGAAGGTCCAATTAAAGAGACTGGTGATCATATAATTACAATTGCAGTTCATCCTGAGGTTTCTGTAGAAGTTACAGTAAAAGTATTAGCTGAGTAGTTGTATATTTTGAAATATGATGTAAAAATCATATTCCAATGTCAGACTTATCATTAAACCAAAACGAGCAAGCTAGAGAGGCTGAAAGGGCAGTTCTCGGTGGTTTAATGCTCGAAACACATCGATTCGATACCGTAATTCAAGTTATCAAAGAAAATGATTTTGATGGGAAAGATCATCAGATTATTTTTCAATCAATGTCTGAGCTCATTGAAGAAAATAAACCATTAGATCCTCTTACTGTTTCAGAAAAACTAGATAATAAGAATTCTTTAAATAAAGTAGGAGGTAAAGATTATTTAATTGAACTTGCTACCTCTACGCCATCTGCAGCAAATCTTGAAGCTTACGCAGAAATTATTAGACAAAGATCTATTACAAGAAAATTAATGAAAGCTAATTCAGAAATAGCTGAGTTAATAAACAACCCACAAGGACAAGATGGGAATGCGCTTTTAGATAAAGCTGAAAGTATGATATTTGCTTTAAACGATGAAACCAGTCAAAACGATCAAAGCCTTCAATCGATGAAGGAGCTTATTCCATCAACAATGGATAGACTCCATGAGTTATCTAACAAAGCAGGTGGTTTAATTGGATCATCTACTGGTTTTAAAGATCTTGATAAAAAATTGCAAGGAATCCAAGATGGCGATCTTATTGTGGTAGCTGGAAGGCCTAGTATGGGTAAGACATCTTTTGCAATGAATATAGCTGAGAATGTTTTATTAGAAAAAGACAATGATGGCGCTGTATTAATCTTCAGTTTAGAAATGCCTGGTGAATCTTTGACTACAAGAATGCTTTCTGGAATGAGCAAACTTAATCAACAAAACGTTAGATCAGGAATGCTTAAAGATAATGAATTAAGATTACTATTACAAGAAGGAGAAAGGCTTAAAAATCTCCCTTTATGGATTGATGATAGTTCTTTATTAACTCCAATGGAACTTCGTGCAAAAGCAAGGAGATTGGCTAGGCAGGAAGAAAATGGACTATCTTTAATAGTTGTAGACTATTTACAATTAATGCAATTACCTACTTCAAATGAAAATAGGGTTAATCAGATCTCAGAAATATCAAGATCTTTAAAATCTCTTGCAAAAGAACTTAATGTTCCAGTGATTGCATTATCACAGTTAAATAGGGCTGTTGAACAAAGGCCAAATAAAAGACCGATAATGGCTGATCTAAGAGATTCAGGTGCTATTGAACAAGATGCTGATGTAATTTTATTCATCTATAGAGATGAGGTCTACAACGAAGATTCAGATCAAGGAAACAAGGCAGAAATTATTATAGGCAAACAAAGGAATGGTCCTATTGGTACCGTGAATCTAACATTTCTTAAAGAATATACACGTTTTGAAAATTTCTCTAGTGATAGTTACTACGAATCATTTGAATGACAACCTTAAACAGCTTTCTTGAAATAGATCCGTCTATCATAAGAAGCAACATACAAAAGCTTAAAAATAAAACTTCCAAACCTTTAAATTTCATGGCTGTTGTTAAGTCTGATTCTTATGGACACATATTAAATAATCTAGCTTCTGATATAGATGATTTAGTAGATGGTTATGGGGTTGTAAGGCTTGATGAGGCCACAAATCTAAGAAAAGTATCAAATAAAAAGATACTTTTAATGCAAGGAGTATATTCTCAAGAGGATTTCCTATTGGCAAAAGAGCATAAGCTTGATTTAGTTGTTCATAATCAACACCAATTAAAAATTATCATTGATAACAAAAATTTTAATAATCTGTGGTTTAAAGTTAACACAGGCATGAATAGGCTTGGTTTCGAGGAAGATGAATTTTTAAAAATTTATAATGAATATTTAAAAGATTTAAATTTTACACTTATGACGCACTTGGCTTCATCTAATAACAAAGAAGATCCATCTAATGAGAAACAATTCAAAAGGTTTGAAAAGTTATGCGAAAACCTTCATTCAGGAGTTACAAAAAGTGTTGGAAATACTGGATGCCTAATTAATTTTCCTGATAAATGCTTTGATTGGATAAGAGTTGGAATTGGAATGTATGGAGGTTACATAGGTGACAATAATTTAGAAACAGCAATGACACTTAAATCTCCTATTATAAATATTAGAGAAATTAACAAGGGTGATAAGGTTGGATATGACGGAAGAGCTATTGCAGAAAAAAAAATGAGAATAGCTTCAGTATATCTTGGTTATGCAGATGGTCTGCCTCAATACATAAAAGATGGAACTATTGTAAGAATAAATAATCAAGATGCCTGTATTTTTGGAAAAGTAAGCATGGATTTAACTACCATAGATGTTACTGATATTAGAGAATGCAATATTGGTGATTGG
>RGHK01000080.1 GCA_010024215.1 Pseudomonadota bacterium
TAGGAAGACCATCTACATACGCAAATATAATTTCTACTATTCAAGATAGAGGTTATGTTGAAATTCAAAATAGAAGATTCTTTGTAAAGAAAATTGGTCATATTGTTACAGAAAGATTGCTAGAAAGCTTTGATGACATTATGGATTATGAATTTACTGCAAATTTAGAAAACAATTTAGATAGAGTTGCACAAGGAGAATTAGATTGGAGAAATGTTCTCGATGATTTTTATAACGCTTTTCAGAAAGACCTAGTTATTGCCTCATCAGATCACAATGGTATGAGGTCTAACAAGCCAACAGCCACATCTTTAATTTGTCCAGATTGCTCATCCCCAAATATGGTAATAAGAAACTCTTCAAACGGAGTTTTTTTAGGGTGTTCCGGTTATCAGAATGAGGGGGAGGATAAGTGTAAAAAAACTTTAAACCTTATTTCAGGTGATGAAGCTATAAGCGTTGATGATAATGAAGAAGCAGCAAATTTATTAATTAAGAAAAGATGTGAGAAGTGCGATACCAGCATGGATAATTATCTTATTGATGAAAGTCGAAAGCTTCATGTCTGTGGAAAAAATCCTGATTGCGACGGTTACTTTATAGAAGAAGGCCAATTTAAAATTAAAGGATATGATGGCCCAACCCTTGAGTGCCATAAATGCGGATCTGAGATGCAGTTAAAAACTGGTAGGTTTGGTAAATACTTCGGATGCTTAAATGATAATTGTGGAACCACAAGAGCATTACAGAGAAATGGAGAACCAAAACCATTAATGATGGAGCCTATCTCGTTGCCAGAAATGCCCTGTTTGAAATGCGAAGATCATTATTTACTAAGAGATAGTATGAAAGGACTTTTTTTAGCAGCAAGTAAGTATCCAAAAAATAGAGAAACTAGAGCTCCAAAAGTCTCTGAAATTAATAATTTATCAACACAGATAACTGAAGCTAGTAGATTTCTTCCAAATCCAGAAAAACATTTATATTTAATGAGTGCTCCTGAAACAGATAGAGATGGAAATCCATATGTAATCAGATACAACAAGGCAGAAGATACCCATTATTTAGCATCTGAAAAAGATGGCAAAAAGACTAAATGGACAGCTGTATATAATAATGGTGAATGGGATCAGAATCTTAAAAGCTAGTGGATTCAAAGGAATTAATTAATTTATATCTTGATATTTCTGAACAGATTGTTAATGAGCTAGAGTTTGATGGCTCAGCAAAAGATAAAAATAATCAGTATTTGTTTTTTTCTTCTTTAGAAAATAGTCTTGATTATCTTGCGCTCGATGTCGAATCAATACTGCCTTTGGAAACAGATTCTTTTCATCAACTTAATTACCTAGCTAAATGGCAAAAGTTATCAGAGTCACTAACTATTAAAAATATAATTAACAATGAATTTGGTTCTGATGGTTTATTCACGCATATTGAAAATGTGAAAGAAAAAATATCTGCTCCGTTAAATGATTCAATAATTTTTACAAATGAAGCAATTAACTTGAAAAAGATTAATTTGATACTAGATAAGTACAAAAGGTTCAAAATGTTGCTTCGCAAAACTCTTGATGAATGCTAAGCTAAAATAAAACGGAGAAAAAATGTCAAATTATTTAGAGTTAGCTCAATTACCTGATGGAAGTATTGTTCTAAGAAGGGCTGACGATCACGATAATCCGATAGTAAAAATTGAGTTTTCTAATGAATCTAAAGAATTTCTTCAGGGACAAGAATTAAATGTAGCTAAAGAAATGATTAGAGCAGGCATTGAGAGTGTTAGTGGAAGCGTAAGTGATTTTGATGAATTTTTTGACAGCCAAAAAGAGAGACTCTCAAAAAAAACTGTGATATTGCATTAGTTTTCTCTTATTAATCCAACACTTTTACCTTCAATAAACAATTCTGTTTCTTCAAGGTTAACTTCAATATCTTTAAAATCCTGATTGGCTGGCTTTAAGTGAACAATATTTGGAGCAGTTCTTTGAAAGTATTTCACAGTAACTTCATCCTCAATTCTTGCGATAACTATATCTCCATTTCTAATTTCTTGAGTTTTCTTAACAGCTATTAAATCATCTTCCATAATGCCAGCATCTTTCATGCTTAAACCCCTAACTCTTAGGAAATAGTCAAAGTCAGAACCAAAAAAACCTTTTGGGCAATTTAAAGTTTTTTCTACATTCTCGCTTGCTAAAGTAGGCGATCCAGCTGCTACAAGTCCAACTATGGGATATTCATTATTATTTTCTACAATTTCTGGATTATTGATTGAAATTCCTCTTGAAGTTCCACTTTCAATCGAAATAAAACCCTTTTTTTCTAAAGCACGTAAGTGCGTTTCAGCTGAATTTGGGGATTTAAATCCTAATTCTTTACATATATCAGCCCTGGTTGGAGGAAACCCAGTTTTATTTATGTATACTTGAATGCAATCAAGCACTTTTTGTTGTTGTGGTGTAATATTCTTCATAACATATTAATTTTACTATATATTTATACAGTATAATGCCAAACCACATAATTAATCAATAATTTATGGATAAACAATCAAAACTAATTATAGGAATATCATCTAGAGCATTATTCAATCTTGATCAAAGTCACGAAATATATGAAAAAGAAGGATTAGAATCATATAGAGATTACCAAATTGCAAATGAGGACGTTACACTTGAACCAGGTGAGGCTTTTAGTCTAGTAAAAAAGATTCTTAGTATTAACTCTTTATATAAAGACAAGCAAAGAATTGAAGTCATATTGCTATCAAGAAATACTTCAGATACTGGTCTACGAATTAGAAATTCTATTGAAGCCCATGGTCTTGATATTAGCAGAGCTGCATTTTGTGGAGGAGAAAGCCCTCATAGATATGTTAGAGATTTTGGTGTCCATCTTTTTTTATCAAGTAGCTTTGAAGATGTAAAACTGGCTATTGAAAGCAACGTTGCAGCTGCAACTATTATTCCAAGAGATGGCGATAATAGTAGGAAGTTAAATCAAGGACAATTAAAAATTGCATTTGATGGTGATGCAGTTATTTTTTCCGATGACTCTGAAAAAGTATTTCATGAAGATGGCTTAGATGCATTCATTAAAAATGAAGTCTCAGCAACTTCTCCATTAAAAGCAGGTCCGTTTAAGTCTTTTTTAGTTGAGCTAAATAAAATACAAAATGACTTTGATGTAAATGAATGTCCTATTAGAACAGCACTTGTAACAGCTAGATCAGCTCCATCGGATAAGAGGGTAATAAAAACTCTCAGGGAGTGGGGTGTTAGGATAGACGAATCTTTATTTTTAGGTGGAATGTCTAAACAACAATTTCTTAAATCTTTTCAAGCCGACATCTTTTTTGATGATCAAAAAAAACATATCATGGACGCTGTTAAAACAACTGCCTCTGGACATGTTCCTTATGGGGTAAAAAATAAATAATAAGGATATTAAATGGAAATAGTATGTTTTGATATGGAGGGAACTTTAACCCCAGAGATATGGGAGCAGATTGCCTCAAATACTGGTATTGAAGAATTCAACAAAACAACTCGTGATATACCAGATTATTCTGATCTTATGGATTTTAGATTAAAAGTAATGAAGGAGAATAATCTTAAGTTATCAGATATACAAAAGGCATCTGGAGAATTAGAGCTTTTAGATGGTGCTGCAGAATTTTTAGGTAGAATCAGAGAAAATTTTCAAGTTGTTATTCTCTCTGACACTTTTCATGAAATCGCAAAACCTTTAATGAGAAAGATGGGCTTTCCATTACTTCTTTGTCATAACTTAGAAGTAAATAATGATGAGGTTATTTCATATAAATTAAGGCATAAGCAAGCCAAAAAACAAGCTATTTTATCATTCCAGTCTATTGGATATAGGTGTATTGCTGCTGGGGATTCTTTTAATGATATTCAAATGTTTGAGGTTGCAGAAAGCGGTTTCTTTATCAATGCTCCTGATAAAATTTCATCTCAATATCCTGACATACCTTCATTTCATAATTATGATGATTTAGAAAACGCTATTAAAAATAGTTCAATATTTATATGACAAGCGAGCATTTAAAACTAGATAATTATGAGAGGCCAAAGCTTCAGATGCCAAAAAAGGGCACTGATTTATTATTGCATAGTTGTTGCGCCCCATGTGCTGGTGAGATAATGGAAGCCCTGGCTGCTTCAGATATAAAAACTACTGTTTATTTTTATAATCCAAATATACATCCAAAAGAAGAGTATGAGATTAGAAAAAATGAAAATAGACGTTTTTGTGAAAAATTGGGTTTTGAATGTATTGATGCCGATTATGATAAAGATAATTGGTTTGAAAGAGTAAAAGGTCTTGAAAATGAACCAGAAAGAGGTGAGAGATGTACCAAATGTTTTGATATGAGGTTTGAGAGGTCAGCTTTATATGCAAAAGAAAATAATTTTGGAGTTTACGCAACAACTTTGGGTATTTCTAGATGGAAAGATATGAATCAGATTAATGCATCTGGCCATAGGGCAGCAGAAAGATATGAAGATGTTATTTATTGGGATTTTAATTGGAGAAAACAAGGCGGATCTTCACGAATGATTGAAATTTCAAAAAGGGAAGAGTTTTATCAACAAGAATATTGTGGATGTGTATATAGTCTAAGAGATACAAACAGATGGAGAAGAAAAAACAATAAAGATAGAATTATTAGAGGTGTTAAGTT
>RGHK01000009.1 GCA_010024215.1 Pseudomonadota bacterium
CTTCTGAAAACATCCATAAATAATAATCAAGTAAGGACGATGGAGGTTTTAACATAGATGGGTTTTCTGCGGGATAAGCAAATGCTCTCATCGAAGTTCTTGTTGCACCAGGATCAAAATTAAAAACCTTAATGTTTGAAATAGGTTCAACCTCATCTTCTAAAATTTCTGCAAGTGACTTCACCGCAGACTTGGATACTGAGTAAGCTCCCCAAAAAGCCCTCCCTCTTTTAACGACTCCAGATGAAGTAAAAATAATTCTAGGATTTTTAGATTCATACATCAGTGGTATTAGAAATTTAGATAGAAGATATGAGCTTGTTAAATTTGTATTAATAACTTTATTCCAGGTTTTTAAATCAAAATCTATAATGGATGACATTTTTCCTATTAAAGCTGCATTATGGATGATGCCATCGAGAGTATTCATGTTTTTGGAGATGACATTTGCAATCTCCTGAGCCTTAATCTCATCTAAATCATTTAAATCGCATTTAATGATAAGAGGTGATGTTTGGTATTTATTAGTGATCTCATCATATAGCTGATCTAATGCCTCTTCGTCTCTGCTAAGTAAGATTATATTAGCACCGTATGAACTTAGGCCTAATGCTATTTCTCTTCCAATTCCTTTTGAAGCCCCAGTAACAAGAATATTTCTATTCAATAAAAAATTGCTTTTAAATTGATTCTCAATTTTCATATTTTCTTTATCGCTTCAATAATTTCTTGTGGATGATTAATTATTATTGATCCCTCATATTTTTCATTGCTATCAAGACTATACCCATACATACATCCAATTGTTTTAGTTCCTGCCCTCATGCCTGCAATTAGGTCATTAGGATGATCTCCTACATAAATAGTTTCTTTTGGTAATATTCCAATTTTTTCACAAGCCATAAGAATCCCCTCAGGACTTGGTTTGCTTTCGTTAAGATGGTCAGGGCATACCAAAACAAGAGATTTATTTAATTCTTTAAAATGCTTTATCAAAGGCTCTGCGTAATCTAATGGTTTATTGGTAACTATTCCGAATAGAATATTCATTTCTTCAAGAAAGCTTAATACATTTGATATTCCTTCAAAAAGGTTAGATTTATTTTTTAAATTTTTTTTATATTCTACAAGAAACTCATTTCTATATTTTTCAAAATTAGGGTCATCTTGATTAATCTTGAAGCCTATCTCAGTAAACTTTACTGAACCCTCGGAGACAAATGATCTTATATGATCAAAATTCAAAGTATCTCTATTATTTCTTTCAAGAACATTATTTAGTGATAGAACAAAGTCTGGTGCTGTATCAATTAAAGTCCCATCTAGATCAAATAAAACTAATTTTGTATTAAGTTTTTTTTGCATACATCAAGTAGTTAACACCAAGATCATCTGTTAATTTAGCTTTGTGAGTAAGTGGGTTGTAAAACATTCCCTTTGTTTCAATTAATTTTGCTGAACCATCTCTTAGATATGAACCCAAGACTGATGGCTTGATAAATTTATTGAACTCATGAGTGCCTTTTGGAAGTATGTTGAATAAATATTCCGCACCAACTATAGCTGTAATCCAGGATCTAGGGTTTTTATTTATTGTTGATAAAAATAATTCACCCTCAGGTTTTAGTAAATCAATGCATGTTTTTACCAATAATTTTGGGTCTGGAACATGTTCTAAAACTTCAAGACAAGTTACAACATCAAACTTTTTCTCAGATGAATCAAGTAGGTTTTCTGCAGTGGTTTCGATATAAGTTATATCTTTCTTATTTCTTTCTGCATGAAGCTTTGCAACTTCAATTCCAGGCCCAGCTGCATCAATTCCTGTAACTGAAGCTCCTGCATCGCAAAGAGCTTCTGCAAGAATTCCACCGCCACAACCTACATCAAGTACATTTTTTGCATTTAATTTTACTTTGCTTGATATATATTCAGCCCTTAGTGGATTTATTACATGAAGAGGTTTAAAGTCTCCAGACTTATCCCACCATTTTTCTGCAAGATCTGCGAATTTTTGAACTTCTTGTTGGTCAATATTCATGAGAGAATTTTACCTTTAATAGATTCATTTAAACATAGTGAAAATAAATAAATTTATGTAGCAAAACTACAGTTTTAAAAGGTAACCAAGCTCTTTAAATAAAGGAATTATTAATTAAATTGACTTTTTAAATCTATTAAGTTTTACTTCACTACAAAGACATATAAAAAATAAAGTGATCATTTCAGCATTAAAATCTAATGACCCTAAAGATCAAAGATCTCCCATTCATCCAGACACAATAAATACTCTTACTGATCTAGGTGTTGAAATATATTTTGAGCACGATATTGGCAATGGTATAAATACATCCAATAGCCTATTTGAAAAAATGGGTTTAAAAGGGGCATCAAGAGAAGATTGTCTCAAAAAATCTGATCTTATCATTTCTAATCAACCACTTAAGATTTCTGAAATAGAAGAGATGAAATCAGGAGCATGTTTAATAGGTATGGTAAATCCATTTGCTAATCAGGAGCTAATTCAAGCATGTGCAAAACACAAAATTAATCTAGTAAGTATGGAATTTATTCCTAGAATTACTAGAGCACAAAAAATGGATGTCTTAAGTTCACAGGCAAATTTAGCTGGATATGCTGCAGTAATAGAATCTGCAAAGCATTTGTCTACAGCTCTACCAATGATGATGACCGCAGCAGGAACTTTAAAGCCTGCAAGAGTTTTTGTTATAGGTGTAGGTGTAGCTGGTTTGCAAGCTATCGCAACTGCAAAAAGACTGGGAGCTAGAGTTGAGGCTTTTGATACTCGTGATGTTGTTGAAGAACAAGTAAATTCATTAGGGGCCAAGTTTGTTAAAATAGATTTAGGTGAAACCGGTCAAACAGATCAAGGTTATGCAAAAGAACTAACTCCAGAACAAGTTCAAAAACAAAAAGATCTTCAATCTGATGTTTGTGCAAGATCCGATATAGTTATTACAACAGCTCAACTCTTTGGAAGACCGGCTCCGCAATTAATAGATAACAAAACAATAGATAAAATGAAACCAGGTAGTGTCATTTTTGATATGGCGGTTGAATCAGGAGGAAATGTAGAAGGCTCAGTTGCTGATGAGATTATTGTAAGAAATGGAGTAAAAATTATTGGAATATCGAATTTAGCATCTTCAGTTTCCAATCATGCTTCTTTAGCTCTATCAAATAATTACATTCATTGGATAAAAGACTTTTATGATAAAGATAAGGCTAGTATTAATTTTGATTTTAATGATGAAATTATAAAAAGCAGCGTTCTCGTATATGAAAATGATATTTTAAATGAGAGGTTTAAATAGTATGGAAATATATGCGTTATTAGGATTTGTTTTAATATTATCAATTTATTTAGGTTTAGAATTAATTTCAAAAGTACCCAGCACCCTTCATACTCCTTTAATGTCTGGAGCAAATGCTATATCCGGTATTGCAATTGTTGGAGCTTTAATTCTTTCAACTGATTCAAGCTTACAAAATGCAATCGCATTTTTAGCAGTTCTTTTTGCTTCAATTAATGTGTTTGGCGGATATTTAGTAACTAATAGAATGTTAAAAATGTTTAAGAAGAAATAGTTATGAGCTTTTTATCAGACCTTACAGCAATTCAGAACATAGTATACATAATAGCTTCTATCCTTTTTATTTCTGGCATTAAGATGCTTGGCAGAGAAGATACTGCAGTTAAAGGCAATTTCTTATCTTCTTTTGCAATGTTAATAGCTGTGTTGGTCACTATAGTTGATGTAGTGAATCCATTATTTCTTATTAGCGCTATTGCAATCGGAGCCATTATTGGATCAACGATTGCACTAAGGGTAAAGATGACATCAATCCCAGAGATGGTAGCTTTATTTAATGGATTTGGAGGCTTAGCAACTTTCTTAATTGCTTGGTCAGAATACAACTCATTACCAGATAATTATTTTCAGCATCTATTGATAATGATTACTATTTTTATTGGCGGAGTTACTTTCACAGGAAGTATTATTGCTTATGGAAAACTATCTGAAAAACTAACTATAGCTAAAACCTCAATAGTTACAAAAATTTTTACAACTATTTTTTATTGCTCAATTATTTTCTTATTATTTAGCTTAGCTCAACCATTTTTAACCATTCCACATATTAATTTCTTTACTGTTCTATTGGTTTTAACACTGTTGGGCGGTATTGGCTTTGTGCTTCCGATCGGTGGTGGTGATATGCCAGTAGTTATTTCCTTGCTAAATTCATTATCTGGTATTGCTGCAGCTTTTGCTGGTTTGCTATTGCTTAATAATGTTCTTATTGTTGCTGGCTCTTTGGTTGGGGCAAGTGGCCTAATCTTAACTATTATTATGGCAAAAGCAATGAATAGGTCCATCAACAATATACTATTTGTTGGTTATGCTAGCGCCTCTAAGAGTTCAGTTGCTGAAGAACAAGGAGAAGTAAGTCCTATTAATGTTTCAGACGCCTACTTAATTTTAGAAAGCGCAAGCTCAGTAGTTATTATTCCTGGTTATGGAATGGCGGTTGCACAAGCACAACATGTTGTAAGAGAGCTTGGAGAGCTTTTAGAAGAAAACGGCACAGAGGTGAAATATGGTATTCATCCAGTAGCAGGACGGATGCCTGGACACATGAATGTTTTGTTAGCAGAAGCCAATGTTCCATATGATGTTTTAGCAGAACCTGAGGATATAAATCCAATCATGGATTCTGTTGATGTTGCTGTTGTAATTGGTGCAAATGATGTTGTAAATCCATCAGCCACTGAAGAACCAGGTAGTCCAATTTATGGAATGCCAATCATTGAAGTTCATAATGCAAAAACTGTTTTTGTTCTCAAAAGATCAATGTCATCTGGATTCGCTGGCGTTCAAAATCCATTATTTTTTAAACAAAATACAAGAATGTTATTTGGAGATGCAAAAGAGTCAATTGGCGGCTTAGTTTCCGAATTTAAAGACTAATTACCACTCAAATTATGTTAAAATAATCCTTAATTAAAGGACCTATTTTTACACCTAAAAATCATAGCATATGAGTGAATTCGCAAAAGAAATTATTTCAGTAAATATTGAAGATGAGCTAAAACAATCTTATCTAAGTTATGCTCTGAGCGTTATCCATGGAAGGGCATTACCAGACATTAGAGACGGTCTCAAACCAGTACATAGAAGAATTCTTTATGCTATGTATGACCTTAAAAATTCTTATAACAGACCATATAAAAAATCAGCAAGAGTTGTGGGTGATGTTATAGGTAAATACCACCCTCATGGGGATAGTGCAGTATATGATGCAATGGTAAGAATGGCACAAGATTTTTCTATGAGATACCCAATAGTAGAAGGTCAAGGAAATTTTGGATCGATTGATGGAGATCCTCCTGCAGCAATGAGATACACAGAAGTCAGGATGGCAAAAATAACTGATCAGATGTATGGAGATATAGAAAAAGAAACGGTTTCATATTCTCCTAATTATGATGGCAGTGAATTTATTCCCGATGTTCTTCCAACAAAAATACCCAATCTATTAGTGAATGGGTCTTCAGGTATAGCTGTAGGTATGGCTACAAATATACCTCCTCATAACTTAACTGAAGTGTTAAATGCAAGCGTTAATTTAATAAAAAATCCAAAACTATCAATTGACGACCTTATAAAAGATATTTCTGGACCAGATTTTCCTACTGGAGGAACAATTGATGGTAAAGCTGGTATTTATGAAGCATATAAAACAGGAAGAGGAATAATTCATATCAGATCTAATACTTCAATAGAAGAAGATGAAAAGTCTGGTAAACAATCATTAATTATTCATGAAATTCCTTTCATGGTTAATAAGGCCAAAATGCTTGAAAAAATAGCTGAGTTAGTAAAAGACAAAAAAATTGAGGGTATTACAGAAATAAGAGACGAATCAGATAAAGATGGACTGAGGGTAGTTATTGAGGTTAGAAAAGGAGATTCTGTTGATGTCCTAGAAAATAATTTATTTGCTCAAACTCAGTTAGAACAGTCATTTGGCATCAACTTTACTGTTCTGGTAGATGGACAGCCAAAAGAAGTTAATCTTAAGGAAATGCTTGAAGCCTTTGTAAAGCATAGAAAAGATATCATCACAAAAAGAACCAAGTATGATTTAAAGAAAGCCAAAGATAGAGGGCACATAGTTGAAGGTCTGATGGTAGCGATAGCTAACATTGATGAAGTAATTACAATTATAAAAAAATCTAAAGACCCCAAATTAGCTGCAGATGCTTTATGTAAAAAAGTTTGGAAGGCTGGTCCAGTTGAAGCAATTCTTAAAAAAGTAGGTAAAGATGCATGCAAGCCAAAAGGATTAAGTAAAGATCTTGGCATTAATGGAAAGAAATATAAACTTTCTCCAGATCAGGCAAAGGCAATTCTTGAGCTTAGATTAGGAAGACTCACTGGTCTTGAGCAAGATAACCTAAGTAATGAATTCTCTGATATTGTTGCAAAAATTATAGATCTTCAAAAAATATTAGATGATAAAGAGACACTAAAGAGCTTAATGATAGATGAGCTTGAAGAAGTAAAAAGCAACTTTGGTGATGATAGAAAAACTCTAATAAATGACACTAGAAGAGGCATTACAAATGAAGATTTGATACCTGAAGAGATGAGGGTATTAACTGTTTCAAGAAGTGGATATGCAAAGACACAACCTCTTGATGAATACAGAGAACAAAGAAGAGGCGGTCAAGGTAAAGCAGCTGCAGCTGTAAAAGAAGAAGATCTAATACAAAATCTTTATGTTTTAAGTAGCCATATGCAGATACTTTGCTTTACCACAAAAGGAAAAGTTTTTTGGTTAAAAGTATATGAAATTCCTGTTGCCTCCAGGACATCTAAAGGAAGGCCATTGGTGAATATGTTAAATCTAGATGATGATGAGTCAGTAAGTGAGATTCTTCCAGTCAGTGAATTTAGAGAAGATCAGTTTATATTTATGGCAACTAGAAATGGCACGACAAAAAAGACAAATCTAAGCTTATTTTCAAAGAAATATAAGTCAGGTATAAAAGCCATTAATCTTGATGAAGATGATAAATTGGTTGGTACAGCAATTACATCTGGAGATGAAGAAATCTTACTTGCTTCATCTGCGGGTAAGTTAATAAGGTTCAATGAGTCTCATGTTAGACCAATGGGAAGAACTGCGAGAGGTGTTAGGGGTTTCAGGCTTAAAAAAGGAGAAAAACTTATTTCTCTAATGATAGCAAACCCCGAAAAAACTATTTTGTGTGTTTCTGAAAATGGTTATGGTAAGAAAACTGCCCTAGATGATTTTCCATCTCATAATAGAGGTGGTCAGGGTGTTATCTCTATGAAAACAAGTGAAAGAAACGGATCAATGGTGTCTGCTGCACTTGTTGAGGATGAAGATGGAATCATGCTTATCAGCGATAAAGGCACAATGATTAGAACAAGCGTTTCTCAAGTTCCTACCCTAAGTAGAAATACTCAGGGTGTTAAAATTATTTCTCCTAAAGAAGGAGAAAAATTAATTGAATGTGTAACTATTCCTAAAGAAGATAACGAAGAAGAGGAAGAATAATGCGCAAATGGAATTTCTGCGCTGGACCAGCAGTTATATCAGAAGAAGTTTTATCTGAAGTAAAAGAAGAGCTTTTAGAATTTAATAATTCTGGCATGTCCATTATGGAGATGAGTCATCGCTCAAAAATCTACGAATCTTTAGCATTTGAAGCTAAACAAGATTTCATAGATATTTTGAATATACCAAATACTCATGAGGTGTTATTTATGCAAGGTGGAGCCACTCATCAATTTTCTATGATTCCATTAAATTTTGCTAAATCTAAAGAAGCAGATTATGTATTGTCAGGATCTTGGTCAAAAAAAGCTATCTCAGAGGCTTCTAAGTTAACTAAAGTAAATACTATAGCCTCATCGGAGGATGATAATTTTTCATATGCTCCACTTGATAGCTTGTGGAATGTTTCTGAAGAATCAGCTTATGTGCATTATTGCCCAAATGAGACTATTCAAGGAGTCGCAATCCATCAAATACCAGAAATAAAGAATCATTTAGTTGCCGATATTCCAAACATTCAGAATCTGATTCAATGTTAAATACTCCACCAACATTTGCTTGGTATATGGCAGGTAAAGTATTTAAATGGGTAAAAAAATCAGGCGGTTTAGAATATTTTAAAGAACAAAACTATCAAAAAGCTGCAGCTCTATATGAATATATTGATGATTCAACTTTTTACTCGAATCCAGTCCATGGAAATAATAGATCTATAATGAATGTGCCTTTTATACTTGCAGATAATAATTTAGATAGCATATTCTTAAAAGAATCAGAAGAAAGTGGATTATTGAATTTAAAAGGACACAGGTCTGTTGGCGGAATGAGGGCTAGTATATATAATGCTATGCCACTTGAGGGAGTTAATCAGCTCATAGAGTTCATGAAGCTCTTTGAAGCAAAATATGGCTAAAAAAATGTCAAAAGAAAATTTAAAAACTTTAAGATCTAAAATCGATAAAATTGATAAAGATATTCTAAAGTTAATACAAAAACGAGCAGCTATTGCAGTTAGCATTGGCAAGATTAAATCAAAGATCAGCCCAAACACCTCTTTTTATAAACCTGATAGAGAAGCAACTATTTTAAGAAATATCCTAAAGGCTAATGAAGATGGTGCACTTTCAAATGAAAAAGTTCGCACAATTTATAAGGAGTTAATTTCTGGATGTCTTTCCTTAGAGGAAGCTCTTAGAATTTCATATTTAGGTCCTGAGGGAACCCATTCAGAGGCTGCTGTTCATGGTCACTTTGGATCTTTGGTTTCAAGAATTCCATCTCCAACTATAGATGATGTCTTTCATCAGGTGCTAAAGGGTGAAGCAGATATTGGAGTTGTTCCTGTTGAAAATTCAACAGAGGGAGTTATTAATACTACTTTAAATTGCTTAGCTGATAATGAAAGTTTATCAATTATTGGGGAAATTTATCTTGATATTAATCACCAACTTGCATCTGGAAATAAATTCGATATTAAAGATGCTTTTGCAATTGCTTCTCACCCACAAGCCTTGGGTCAATGCAATAAATGGATTGAAAAAAATATAGGATCAATAAAAAGGTTGGAAATGCCTAGTTCAGCTGTTGCTGCTAAATATGCAAAAGAAAATAAAAATATCCTATGTATCGTTAACTCTTTAGCAGTTGAAAAATATAAACTTAAATTACAAAAAAAAGACATACAAGATTACTCAGACAATAAAACAAGATTTTTAGTTATTGGACAAAATGAAATTTTGTCTACTGGTAAGGATAAAACTTCATTTTTAATTCAAACATCAAACACTCCTGGAGCCTTAATTAACATACTTAGACCTTTTGAAAAAAGAAAAATTAACTTAAGCAAGATTGAGACACGTCCCTCTAGAGGAAATATAAATTCACATGATTTTTTTATTGATTGTGAAGGTCACCAAGATGATCAAAAGTTAAAGCTAGCCATTAAAGAAGTTAAAACAACTGGTTCTTTAGTTAGGATATTAGGGTCATACCCACAGCATGTATGAGCAAGCTTTTAGATTATTTAAATAAGGGTATATCAGACCTGCATCCATATGAGCCTGGAAGATCTATCGATGAGGTGGTTGCAGAATATAATCCAGAGAAAGTTGTAAAATTAGCAAGTAATGAGAATCCCCTTGGTCCATCACCTAAAGCAATCCATGCTCTATCAGGCAATAAAAATCTGCACCTTTATCCGGATGGGGATTCAAAAAAATTAAAATCGCTTATAGCAGAACATGAGTCAATAAATTTTAATAATATAATTATTGGCAATGGCTCTAATGAGATTCTTGAGTTAGCTGCTAGAGCATTCCTTAATAAGGACTCAAGTGCGATTATGTCTAAACATGCTTTTGCTGTATATAAAATAGTCACACAGGCATGCGGTTCTGAAATCATTGAAGTTCCAGCAAAAGAATGGGGCCATGACTTATCGTCGTTTCCAACTAATGTTAAAGATTCAACTAGAGTGTGTTTTATTGCTAATCCTAATAATCCAACTGGGACATTTAATTCTCATGAAGAAATTGATTCTTTAATGAATCAACTTCCTTCATCTATTTTAGTGATTCTTGATTTGGCATATTATGAATATGTTGACTCAGATGATTATGTTCAAGTTAATAAATTATTATCAAAGTATAAAAATCTATTAGTGACTAAGACTTTTTCCAAGATTCAAGGTCTAGCAAGTCTTAGAATAGGATATGGTCTTGCAAGCGATGAGCTAATAGGTGTTCTAAATAAGATCAGGCAGCCCTTTAATTCAAATGCATTAGCTCAAGAGGCAGCATGTCATGCAATTTTAGATAAAGACCATATTAGAAAAAGTATTGAATTAAATGCGAGTGAAAGAGATTATTTATTTAAAGAGCTTACAAATATAGGGATGGAATGTATCCCTTCTCAAGGAAATTTTATATCTTTTAAAGGAAATTTTAATGCCCAGAATCTTTTTACTGATCTTATGAAGCAAGGAGTTATAGTAAGACCAATTGCTTTATATGATATGCCTGAATATATAAGAGTTACCATAGGCACTAAAGATGAAAATGAATATTTTTTAAAGAAATTAAAAGAGGTAGTTAAGTGATAGCTCCAGCTAAAGAGATATTAGTTATTGGACTCGGCCTTATAGGCTCATCTATTGCTAAAGCTGCAAAAAATAAAGGTTTGATAGTTAATGGTTATGATAAAAACGAATCAAGCACTAAAGAGGCATTAAACAAAAACATAATAGATGCATCTTTTGAAACATTAGACGAAATCAATGACAAAGAGCTAGCAAAAAAAGTGGATATTGTAATTGTTGCCGTTTCACCAAAGGCTACACAGAGAGTAATATCTGAGATAAAAAATTTATGGAATACTGCAATTACTATCACCGACACATCAAGTGTTAAAAATCATCTAAATTTTGATTCTCCAACAAACATAATATTTTCACATCCAATTGCCGGTTCAGATAAATCAGGCATATCTGGTGTTGATGACCAACTTTTTATTAATAAAAAAACAATCATATGCAATCCATATCAGGTTGATGAAAGCCATTTATCAAAGTTAAGAAATTTCTGGGAACATGCTTTATCAATGAGAGTAGAAGAGATGTCAGTAAAAGATCATGACCTTATGTTTGCAATGACCAGCCATCTTCCCCATCTTATTTCATATGCTTTAATAGATTCAATTAGATTGTCCGAAAAAGATCCATCAGATAATGCAGGTGGTGGCCTAAAAGAATTTATAAGACTTAGCGGTTCTAATCCAGAGATGTGGAAGGATATATTCGAGTTGAATGAAAAAAATATAATTAAGTCTTTAGCCAGTTTTCAGCTATCAATAAATAATTTATTAGAATTAATCACAAAAATAAAAGAGATTCCAGCAACATTTTCACATTCTGATTTACTAAAAAGTGAATTAGATGAGATTAAAAAATATAAAGAAGATACATTTTGAATCTGCTAGCTCAACATAGCCAATTAATCTCAGGAGAAGTTTTGTGTCCTGGTGATAAATCAATATCGCAAAGAGCGGTAATATTAGGCTCGCTTTTAAATGAAGATATTGCGATTAAAGGTTTTTTAAATGGAGAGGATCCTATTTCAACAGCAAACGCTCTTAATGCGATTGGATCATCAATAACTATCCAAGGAACATCTGTAACAATAAATAAAAGAGATATCCCATTTAGAAATCCTGACAAAGAAGTAGATTTAGGAAATTCTGGCACTGGCATGAGGTTAATGATGGGTTTGATTTCCAGCTTAAATCTTAATGCAACATTAGTTGGAGATAAGTCCTTAATGAAAAGACCAATGCTGCGAGTTTCGAATCCATTAAATGAGATGGGAGCATCGGTGGTATGTAACGAGGGAAGGCCGCCTATAAGCATATCAGAAGGTAAGATAAATAATAATTTTGACTATGTAATGCCCATTGCAAGTGCTCAGGTAAAATCTAGTATTATTCTAGCTGCAGTTGCTGCAAATAAGAATGTTACTGTTACTGAAAAACATCCCACAAGAAACCATACTGAAAGAATGATTAGTTATTTTCAGGGAAATATTAAATCTACTCCAGAGGATTTAGGTAATAAAATTCAATATACATCATCAAAACTTATCCCCACCTCAACTTATGAAGTGGTTGGTGATTTTTCATCAGCATCTTTTCTTATTGTTGCTGGTTTAATTGCAGAGCAATCAAATATTCTTATCAAAAATGTTGGGTTAAACCCAACAAGATGTGGATTAATATCTGTATTGAAGTCTATGGGTGGCATTATCGATATTCAGAATGAAAGGATGGTCTCAAATGAAGAGGTAGGTGACATACACGTAGTTTCTTCATCGCTTAAAGGAATTTCGGTTGGCGGGGATATTATTCCTAATATTATTGATGAGATTCCAATATTGAGTATTGCTGCTTCATTTGCTAATGGTGAAACGCTTATTTCTGATGCGAAGGAGCTAAGAGTAAAAGAATCAGACAGACTTCAAGCAATAGCAGATGGCCTGAGAAAAATAAATATTCAACATGAATTATATGAAGATGGAATTAGAATTACTGGATCTCCAGATGATATTTCTGTTTGCCCAGAAATTAATTCTCATGGCGATCACAGGATTGCAATGAGTTTCTTAATAGCAGGTTTGAGGTCTAAAAATGGGATTTATGTAAAAGACTGCGCAAATATTTTTACCTCTTTCCCAAATTTTATTGAAGTTATGAGTTCACTGGGTATGAAGCTAAATGAAAGATAATATCATTACCATTGACGGCCCATCAGCTTCTGGCAAGGGCACTTTAGCAAGAAATATTGCAGATTTTCTTGGATTTGAGATTCTTGATAGTGGCCTTTTATATAGAGTTTATGCATTTTTATTTGAATCTGGCCTAAAACATTCGCAAATACCGGCTAGTATAAAAAATGATGTATCTTTTAAATCTGATAAAGAAGGCATAGTTGTTCTTAATAAAAATATAGATATAACTGCAAAATTAAGAGATGAGTCAACTGCTATCGCAGCCTCAAAAATAAGCTCTCTTGCAGAAACTAGAGAAAATCTCTTAACGATACAAAGAAACTTTTACTCACCAGCTGGTCTTGTAGCTGATGGAAGAGACATGGGAACAGTTGTCTTTCCTGATGCAAAGCTAAAAATTTTCTTAATAGCATCTCCTGAAATAAGAGCAAAAAGAAGACAATTAGAGTTGCAGAATCGAGGCCAAGAAGTTAATATGCACGCTCTGATTGAGGACATTAAGCAAAGAGATTTGAAAGATCAAACAAGAGAACTTTCACCTCTAGTGCCTGCAGATGATTCAGTTCTAATTGATTCATCTGATATGTCTCCTGAAGAAGTACTGAGTTTTACTAAAAAACTCGCAAAAAAGGAATTTAATAAATGACAGAATCGTTTGCCGCTTTACTTGATGAAAGTTTAGGCACTTTAGATATGCAACCTGGATCAATAGTATCTGGAGTTGTATTAGATGTAGACAATGACTGGGTTACAGTTCATGTAGGATTAAAATCGGAAGGAGTTGTTCCTCTTGATGAATTTAGAAATAATGAAGGAGAAGTCAACATTGAAGTTGGCGATGAGGTCGAAGTTGCTTTAGAAGCAGTTGAAGACGGATATGGTGAAACTAGAATCTCACGTGAAAAAGCTAGAAAAATAACCACTTGGAAAATGCTAGAAGAAGCTCTTGAAACAGGAGAGTTTGTTACAGGTAAAATTCATAATAGAGTTAAAGGTGGTTTTGCTGTGGAGGTTGAAGTCGTTAAGGCTTTTCTTCCTGGTTCATTAGTAGATGTTAGACCAGTAAAAGAAGCACCTGACATAGAAAATACAGTACAAGAGTTTAAAGTTATTAAACTTGATTACAAAAGAAATAATGTTGTTTTATCAAGAAAAGCAGTTTTAGAGAAAAATAACTCTGCTGTAAAAGTTGAATTACTAAAAAACCTTGAAGAAGGTCAAATAGTTAAAGGTATCGTTAAGAATATAACTGACTATGGCGCTTTCGTTGATTTGGGTGGACTTGATGGGTTGCTGCATATAACAGATATCTCATGGTCAAGAGTTACTAATCCTAGTGAGTTTTTAAATCTTGGAGATGAAATAGATGTAAAAATACTAAGCTTTGATAAAGAAAAACTAAGAGTATCTTTAGGTCTAAAACAAATTCAAAATGACCCATGGGAAAATGTTGAGAGCAACTACGCAGTTGGTGGTGTATATGAAGCAGCTGTTTCAAATATAACTGACTATGGTTGTTTTGCTAAGTTAGAGGAGGGTATTGAAGGCCTTATTCACCTATCTGAACTTGATTGGACTTCTAAAAATATTCATCCTTCAAAAGTAGTTGAGATGGATCAAAAAATCAAAGTTATGATTCTAGAAATTGATCATGACAAGAGAAGAATTTCTCTTGGTTTAAAACAAACTAAAGCAAATCCTTGGACCGAATTCGCAAATAAATATGGTATTGGCGATAAGGTTGATGGACAGATTAAATCTATTACAGATTTTGGTATATTTGTTGGTCTAGAGGGCGACATTGATGGATTAATTCACCTATCTGATATCTCTGAAGATGAAGATCCAAAAGAAGCACTAGAGCAATATAAGAAAGGCGACAAGCTCAACTGCATAGTATTTGCTGTTGATGCAGAGAGAGAAAGAATATCTTTAAAGCTGAGTGAGTAATAAGAAACAAGAGACTTTTAACCGTTCTGATATTGAGCTAGCTTTAAGTCAAGAGTTTCCAGATCTTAGTAAATCACAAATTTCATTAGCAATTGATTCTATTTTAGAATCAATTGTTGATGCTGTTGCTTTAGATGAAAAGGTTGAAATAAGAGGATTTGGTACTTTTTCAAAGAAGTATATAAGACCTAGAAAGTTTATTAACCCTAAAACTAAAGAAGTATCATATTTAGGTGAGACTGCAACAATGCATTTCAAGCCATCAAAATCATTGATAGAAAAGTAACTTAAGTTTAACATTTATAAATTATGTCAAAACCTATCATTGTAGCGGTTGACGAGACTCAACTAGATTCCTTTAAGCATATAGTTGATTCTCTTGATAGTAATCTATGCATGATAAAGGTCGGAAGTGTAAGTTTTAATGCCATAGGGCATGAGGCTATAAAATATGTTGCTTCTAAGGGGTTTGAAATTTTTTTAGACCTTAAATTACACGACATACCAAATACTGTTAAAAAATCTATTGAAGGGCTAATTTCATTGCCTGTAAGCATGATGACTGTTCATACTTCTGGCGGTCTTGAGATGATGAAAATTGCTATGAATGCTGTTAAAGACACTAATATTAAAATATTTGGTGTGACGGCCTTGACCAGCTTATCAGACGCGGATACAGACATAATCTTTAAAAGAACTGCCTCTGATCAGGTTGCAGCAATGCTAGATTTGGCTCAAGAAGCAAAAATTGACGGAGTCGTTTGCTCACCTCATGAGCTTGATTTGGTAGTTGCAAGAAAGTCATTGCTCTCTATAACTCCAGGAATCAGACTATCTGAATCAGAAGATGATCAAAGCAGGGTAATGACTCCAAATGATGCTATTTCAAAAGGTGCCAATCATATTGTTATAGGAAGGCCAATTACTAATGCACCAAATATCAGCGAAGCCCTTTTAGAAATATATAATTCTATAAATTAGATGAGCATAATAAATAAAATTATCGATGAGACTTCTAAATCTAATAATGAGGTATATCAGCATCTATACTCAAATAATATTCTTGAATATAAATCTTTACTAAGAGGGTTTAATAGTAAACTTTTTTCTCATTTTAAATCTCACTATGATGATCTTAAAGTAAAAGAGTCAATTCAATCTTTGTTTAAAGGTGACATAGTAAATGAAACTGAAAATCAAGCAGCACTGCATCATG
>RGHK01000081.1 GCA_010024215.1 Pseudomonadota bacterium
CTCAGCTTGGTTAGAGCGCACCCCTGATAAGGGTGAGGTCGGTGGTTCGAGTCCACCCAGACCCACCATTCATATAAAAATGCTATCCTGTTCCAATGAAAGAATATTTTGGGAATTGCCACTGTGGAGCTGTTCAGTTTAAATTTAAATCTTTTGAAAAAGTAGAAATATGGAAATGTAATTGTTCAATATGTAAGTTGAATGATTATGAGCATTTATTTATTAAACATGAAGATTTTATTTTGCTTGAAGGGGAAGAAAAATTGACTTCATATAAATTTGGAACTAAAAATGCTAATCATTTGTTCTGTAAATCTTGTGGAGTAAAAAGTTTTTATCAACCAAGGTCTCATCCAGATATGTACAGCGTTAACTTAAAATGCATTATGAATCCTCCTAAAGTAAAAAAATGCGTAGACTTTGATGGAAAAAACTTTGAAGATAGCATTAAAGAAATCTAGCAGCCTCTAACTGGCTAAATATTTATGAATCAATCTATTAAATCAAAATCTAATATGCAAAAAGTTGCTTTGACGTCTCTAGCTGGTACAAGTATTGAGTGGTATGACTTTTTTCTTTATGGCGCATCGGCAGCATTAATATTTCCTACAGTTTTTTTTGGTGAAACTTCACCATCAACAGCTCTGATACTCTCTTTACTTACTTTTGCTGCTGGTTTTATTGCAAGACCAATAGGTGGAATTATTTTTGGACATTTTGGAGATAAGGTAGGAAGAAAGAAAACACTTGTAATTGCATTGGTGCTTATGGGCGTTTCTTCCACTTTAATTGGTTTATTGCCAACATATGCGATGATTGGAGTTACTGCTCCAATATTGTTAACCTCTTTAAGATTTGCACAAGGTCTTGCTATTGGCGGTCAGTGGGGTGGGGCAATGTTATTAGTTACTGAAAGTGCCCCAGCAGATCAAAGGGGTTACTATGGTGCTTTTGCACAGGCTGGAGTCCCTGTTGGAGTTATTCTAGCTAATCTGGCATTTATAATTACTGGCTCATTAGTTTCAGAAGAAGCATTCTTTTCTTGGGGCTGGCGTATACCTTTTTTAGCTAGTGCAATTTTGATAGGTATAAGCATGTATATTCAGCTTAACCTTGAGGATACTAAAGCTTTCAAAGAATTAGAGGCATCACGAAAAGTTGGCGGCACAAAAGAGATTATAAGTTCTCCAATTATTGAAGCAATAAAGAAATATCCAACCAAGATTATTCTTGCAGCGGGTGCATTTCTTTCAATACAGGTTACGTTTTATATCTTAATTGCATTTCTTCTTGCTTATGGTGTTGCAAGCTCAGGAACTACAAGAGATGAAATGTTGTTTGCTGTTCTTATTGGTTCAGCAATTATGATTCCTTTTCAATTTATTTTCTCATCTTATTCCGATAGACATGGAAGAAGAGGTGTTTTTATGCTTGGTGCTATTCTAACCGCAGTGTGGGCTTTTATTATTTTTCCTTTAGTCGATACAGGTAATTTTTGGTTAATTGTTTTAGCTATTACAGGTGGGTTAGTTTTTGTTTCCATGATGTATGGACCTCAAGCTGCATTTTTTACAGAATTATTTAGCACGGAAGTAAGATATTCAGGTGCAACTCTTGGTTATCAATTTGGAGCAATACTGGGAGGTGCCTTTGCGCCAACCATTGCAGCACTTTTATGGAATGATTATGGGATATTATGGGTTTCAGTTTATATAGCTTTTGCATCATTGTTAACGCTTATTTCTGTTTTATTTCTAACTGAAACTTATCAAAATGACTTGAGTGAGAATTTAAATAATTAAATCTAGCTTGGGCTATTAAAAAGTTATATCATTATTTTTAACTGCAAAGGGGTGGTCATAAGACCTGAGATCATATTGAAACCCTTTGAACCTGATCCATACAATAATGGCGGAGGAATTGCATGAATACCATTAAAATTAATCTTTATCTTTTTTTCTTTTCAATCTTTTTAGTATCAGCTGATGTAGAGGAAGTAATAGTTCAAGGTGATTGGAGAGAAACTAAGCTAATTGAAGAAGACTCAAGCGTATTAGTATTAAGCTCAAAAGAAACTGAGCTTGTTCCAATAAAACATTTTGAAAATTTATCTTACCTAATACCAAATTTAAATTTTGCAGCCAGTGATTCCAGAGCTAGGCATTTTCAAATAAGAGGAATTGGAGAGAGATCTGGTTATGAAAGGACACCAAATTCAGCTGTTGGTTTTTTAATTGATGACATTGATTATTCTGGACAAGGTGGTATTGCCACAACTTTTGATGTTGATCAAATTGAAGTTCACAGAGGGCCACAAGGTTCCAGAATTGGATCAAATGCTATGGCAGGGCTTATTTACATAACAACAAAAGAGCCAACAGAAGAATTTGAAGGGGTTAGTGAAATTACAACAGGAACCTATGGAACTATAAATGCTGGTTTGGCTTTTGGAGGACCTACAAAAACTGATGATTTAACATACAGGATTGTTTTAAGGAAAGATTACTCAGATGGATTTAGAAAAAATTTATATTCTGGTAAATCAAATACTTCAAAAAAAGATGAATCTACTTTTAGGCTAAAGACAAATTGGAAAATTGATGAAAAATCAACTTTTAAGTTTTTAATCACTCAAATACATCTTGATGATCCTGCAGATATTTGGACGATTGATGGAAGTTTAAATACTCTTTCTGATAGGCCGGGCATGGATTCTCAAAAAACTTCTGCTTATGGGGTTAAATTCTTTCATGAGGCAGATGATTTTGTTTTTCAAAGCTTAACAAGCATCACAGATACTGACGTTGTGCTTAGCTATGATGCAGATTGGGGAAACCCATCAACTCATTCGCCTTATATCTATGATTATTTCTCTGAAACTTTGAGATTTAGAGAGACTTTTAGTCAAGAATTCAGATTTTTATCAAATATAGCTGATTTTGATGCTAAAAAACGATCAGAGTGGGTGTTTGGAATACATTTTTTTGAATCTAAAGAGAAAAATTTAAAAAAAGATGATGGGATTTATGGTGATCCTTCAGATCCATACAGTCCCTATATAAGTGAAAGTTCATCATCCAGTAAATTTGCTGTTGAGAATTTTTCTATTTATGGAAATTTAAATTATTTAATAAACGAATCAACAAAAATTAGTATGGGTCTTCGCTGGGAAGATTCTGAGTCAAAATATTCAGATTCATTTGATGAGTCATTTAACCCTACAGATAAAATTTCAGGAGGGAAGGTATCAGTAAATAAAATTTTGAACGAGGAATCCAATATCTTTTTTAGTATTGCAAAAGGATATAACCAAGGTGGCTTTAACTTAAATCTTGGACTAGATCAAAATTCAACAAATAGAAATCTCTATTACGATCCTGAGTTCTTAACTAATTATGAGATTGGAGTTAATTCAAAAATTAAAAAGATAAACATGAATTTATCTGCTGTGATTTTTCACTCTGAAAGAAAAGATCAACAAGTTTTAATCTCAACTCAAGTTGATATAAATGATCCAAATACTTTTACATTTTTAACTCAAAATGCAGCCGAAGGAGTAAACGATGGAATAGAGTTAGAATTGGATTTTCAGCTATCAAAAAACTTAGATTTGTTTATTAATTTTGGCTTACTTAAAACTGAGATTAAAAGGTGGAAATCTCGACCAGAAATTGAAGGCAGAGCACAGGCTCATGCTCCTGAAAAAAGTTATGCTATTGGATTAAATTGGTACCCTTCAGAAACATCAAATCTATCATTAGATGTAGTAGGGAAAAGCAGCTTTTACTATTCTGACTCTCATAACAATAAGTCGGAATCATATTTCCTAACCAACATAAACTATAGTTATTTTGTTAGACAATGGACCTTTTCTATTTGGGGAAGAAATATTTTTGATGAGTATTATTCTACAAGAGGTTTTTACTTTGGTAATGAAGCTCCAAACTTCATTGATACACTATATGAAAGGCATGGTGACCCAAGGCATCTTGGTGTTACAGTGAGATATGATTTCTAATCTTATTAATTCTAATTGGATAGAGCCAACAGCAGTTATTTTAGCAATAGCGTATTTATTATTAGCTGTAAAACAGAACATAAGTTGTTGGTTTGCGGCATTTTTTAGCTCTCTATTATATTTCTTTGTAATGTATTCTGCAGGCCTTTATATGGAAGCAGGATTGCAAATATTTTATTGTTTTATGGCTATTTATGGATGGACGCAATGGAAATTTTCTTCACCAGAAAATTCAAAATTTCTTGTAAAAACTTGGGAAAAAAATCAGCACATTAAAGCAATATCGTTAATCTTTCTATTAGCTTTAGTATCAGGTTGGGCGCTTGAAAAATTTACAAACGCTGCTTTGCCTTTTATTGATTCTTTGACGACATGGGGGGCTATAGTGACAACTTATATGGTTGCTAAAAGGCTATTAGAAAATTGGATTTATTGGTTTGTAATTGACACTATTTCAGTCTTTTTATTTTATTCAAGAGGACTTTTTTTAACTTCAATATTATTTTTTGTATATCTAGTAATTATTTATTTTGGTTACAAATCATGGACCGAAATGAAAGATGAAATCGAT
>RGHK01000082.1 GCA_010024215.1 Pseudomonadota bacterium
TTGGTAATATCTTTCTAAAGTCATTTGGTGGTGTAAGTAAATTCTTTGGTCAAATAAGAACTGCAAATTGTCCTCATAGCAATAGCGTAGTCAAAGAAATGGTAAATGAAGATGGCAGGGGTATGGTTTTATTCATAAATCATTCAGGCTCAGACTTATGTTCAATGGTTGGAGACCAAATCGCACAAACAGCGTATGAGAATAACTGGAATGGAATTTTTGTGAACGGATATATAAGGGATATTGAGGTAATTAAAGATATTCCAATTGGCGTCTATGCCAAAAACTCATATCCAATGAAAACTGATAAATCAGTTGGTATCGGCACAAAAGATGAAACTATTATTTTAAATAATATGGATATTATTCCAGGTGAATGGATCTATGTTGATACAAATGGTTGGGTGCTAACCAAAGAAGAGCTAAAACTTTAATCGCTCAATTTCTTGATCTTTCTCTATCCAAATAGCTTCAATCCAATTTTTAAAATTTTCTCGGTATTCGGCATCAGTTGAATAATTTTTATTCTTTAAATTTTCTGGAATATCATATTTTCTTACTAATACCTTAACATCTTTCATATCACCCTTTAAAAAAGACCACGCTCCTCTTTTTTCAGATTTATACACAACAGAGTAGTCTACAAGAACATTAATGTTAGGCATTGCTGATAGTGCAGTTGCAATCCCTCCTATGCGCGGTATTAAAAGATTTTTATATGGTGAGTTTTGTGCTTTATGTTTTGCAGCATCGTTTCTTGTGCCCTCCGCGTAGCTAAAAATTGTTGAAGGCGATCTAAGGAATCTTTTACATGCTTTTAGTGTATTTTCATAATCTTTATTTCTTAGATTAGGATTTTTTTCTAATTCTTTTTTTGAATGCCTGTTTACAAAGGGCATATTTAAAGTTTTATTGGCAAGAAATATAAAAGGTATCCAGGCTAATTCCTTTTTCATAAAAAATTTTAAAAGAGGAATTCTTTTATGGGCGGCTACTAAAAGTATGAAAATATCTGCCCAGGATTGATGATTAGAAATAGCCATATACCAGGCGTTTTTGTCAAATTCATTATTATCAAACACTTGCATAGAATCTCTATGCATAATTTTCATAATAATTTTTAATCCATATACAGTGTATTCACCAATACTATTAGAAATCTTTGCTAATTTAATTTTTAGAGATTTAAATGGAAATACTGCTCTGGGGACATTAACTATAGCCAATGTTCCAAAACCAATTGTCAATTCAATAATAATTAAAATAAGTGTAATAAATCCTACTAGGCTGGACTTTATGAGGTACATATCAAATTTTCAAACTTAAAACCCGCTTAGATTAGCATATCTTTCAGTATGATACGTAGAGCTCCCAAATATTTGTTCAGCAACCCTCGATCTTTTTATATAAAATCCAAGGTCATATTCATCTGTCACACCTATACCACCATGCATCTGAATTGCTTCATTGGATACAAGGTGAAGCGTCTCTCCAGCTAATGTTTTAGCAAGACTTGATAGTCTTTGGAGTTCATTGGAGTTTTCATCAGCTCCGTGCATTGCAGCCATAACAGCTGATTTTGTTAATTCTAATTCACAAAACATTTCTGCAGCTCTATGTTGGAGCGCCTGGAAGGTTCCGATTAAAACTCCGAATTGTTTTCTTTGCTTAAGGTATTCAACAGTAGTTTCAAACGCAGCTTCTGCATTGCCTAACATTTCAGCTGACATTGTAATTCTACCTATATCAAGAATTTTTTCGACATTTTCACCACCAGACTCAAGTTCTCCTATGATATCTTCATCAGATACCATAACGTCATTAAATTCAATGTTTGCATAATTTCTTGAATCCGCCATATCAAGTTTTATTCTTTTTATACCATCAACATTTGCATCAACAATAAACAAAGTTAGCCCAGCTAATTCTCCAGCATTGCCAGATGTTCTTGCTAGCACAATTAAAATATCAGCACTAGCGCCATCTATAACAAAGGTTTTTTTACCATTTAAAAGAAAGTTGTTGTTATTCTTTTCTGCCGTAAAAGTTGTTTTTGAAGGATCATGATGGCTTGACTCATCAACAGCAAGTGCGGTTGTGATTTCACCGCTTACTATTTTTGGAAGGTATTTTTCTTTCTGTTCTTGTGTTCCAAAATTTGAAATAGCATAAGCTCCTAGAACGCCAGTAGAAAAAAGAGGAGAGGGAGTAAGGGTTTTACCACATTCTTGTAAAATTACACTTATACCGGCAACACCAAAGTTTGATCCGCCAAATTCTTCAGGTACTAGTATTCCTGACCAGCCTAAATTTACCATTTCTTGCCAGATATCTTTATCCCAAAGGTTTTCGTCTTTATTGTCTCTTAGTGCTCTAAAATGAGTTACCGGCGTTCTTTCTCTCGCAAAGTCTTTAGCAGTATCTCTTAGAAATTCTTGTTCTTCTGTCAGTATTAATTTCATTTTAATCCTTATTGAACACTAGCTTGGAAGACCCAACACTCTTTTAGATATTACATTCAGCTGCACTTCAGAAGTACCACCTTCTATTGAATTTCCTTTTGTTCTTAGCCATGCTCTGGTTAGATTTTTATCTTCTTTATCAAATTCATCCCCATCCCATGCAACTCCATTTATACCAGTTGCAGCAATCATAAGTTCATGTCGTTTTTTGTTATGTTCTGTTCCATAGAGTTTAAACATTGATGCAGTAGCACTGGCTTTTCCTCCTTCATCTTTTGCTCTTTTAAATGTTAATCCAAAGGCATGCTCTTTTATTTTATGAGAAGCTATTTGAGATCTATAAAAACCGTTGCTAATTTTTCCATCCTCTTCACCAACATGCTTTTTGGCAATTGAAACAAGATCTCTACCACTTCCCATACCTGATCCAAGACCAAAGCTAGAAATAAAAGCTCTTTCATGTTGAAGTAATGCTTTGGCAATAGCCCAGCCAGCATTTAGCTGCCCTATAAGATTTTCTTTAGGTACTTTTACATCGTCAAAAAATGTTTCACAAAAAGGTGATTTTCCTGATATTAGAGTAATTGGTTTTGTACTAACTCCAGCTGTTTCCATATCTATTAGTAAAAAACTAATACCATCATGTTTAGGTTCTTTCGGACCTGTCCTTACTAAAGCGAATATCCAATCAGCCTTATCCGCATATGATGTCCATACTTTTTGACCATTAACTAAAAAATGATCTCCATTGTCTTCGGCTTTTGTTGAAAGGCTGGCTAGATCTGATCCCGATCCTGGCTCCGAATAACCTTGACACCATCTAATCTCACCTTTAATAATTTTTGGAAGATGTTCTTTTTTTTGCTCTTCTGTTCCATATTCAAGCAATACTGGAGCAAGCATCCAAATACCAAAACTCAGCAAAGGTTGTTTGGCCCCAATAGCAAACATTTCTTGATTAAGAATTGTAACTTGTTCAGCATTTAAGCCACCGCCACCATATTCTTCTGGAACTGTAGGCATCGTCCAGCCTTTGGCACCCATTCTATCGAGCCAAATTTTAGATTCAGGATTTTTGTATTCTGCTTTTCTTCCTCCCCAAACCTCATCAACTGGTATAGATGGATCAGCACCACTTCTCATTGATGGTGGGCAGTTTTCATCAAGCCATCCTTTAACTTCTTTTCTGAATTCTTCTAAATTTTGCATTGGTTTATATATATGTTTTTAAACATCTATGTAAAAGAAAAATCAGGTGAGGTTATAGACTCTCAAAATCTTGATGCTTTAATTTTGTCATTAAAAAAACATACTTCCAATGTTTATATAGAAGAAACATCAGAATATAAGAATAGCTCTTTGGTTTCACTAAAATATAACGACTTTGTTTCAAAAATTGATCTAATAATAGTTTTTGGTGGCGATGGTACTTTATTGAGGGCTGCAAGAAACTACCTTGAACACAATATTCCAATTCTTGGAATAAATATGGGTACCGTTGGCTTCTTAACTGATATTAAGATTGAGGATTTTGAATCTGTTATAAAAGATGTTTTAGTTGGTAATTGTGAAATAGAGGAAAGAAATCTTGTTTGTGCATCATTTGGAAATAATAGCGTCTATGGATTGAATGAGATAGTGATTCATTCTGGAGCATATACTCAATTAATGCGTTATAGGCTCTCAGTGAATGAAAAGATTGTGTACGAACAAAGATCAGATGGGTTAATTATAGCAACTCCTACGGGATCTACAGCTTATGCTCTATCAGCTGGTGGGCCAATAATTCATCCCGGAGTAGATGTTTGGACGATATTACCAATGCTACCTCAAAGCATGTCCTCACGTCCGTTTGTTATCTCATCAGATCAAATTGCAGTAGTAAATTTATTAAATGGACCTTTAGATGAGGCAAAAATATGCGCAGATGGCCAGGACGATATATCTGTTCCTTATATTAAAGATATAACTATCTCAAAAATGAAAGAAACCCTTCGCTTGGTTCATCCAAAAAATAATGATTTTTTTGAAGCTTGTAGAGAAAAATTAGGATGGAGTCTAGATATATCTAAAAAGTAAATTATTTGTGAATATAAAAA
>RGHK01000083.1 GCA_010024215.1 Pseudomonadota bacterium
TGACATTAAACAAAACAGTAATGCATTTAAACCAAATGGGGTATCAGATATTAGATCAACAAAAAAACCTATCATTAAAGGTGCAAAAGGATTTATATTTTTACTTGAATTATAGATAGTCAAGCTGTAAGCCAAAAAAGTTATTGGAAAGCTTATAAACGCCTTAATTAAATATGGTGCAAAAAAACTTTCAACTATATTGGCTAAAAATATAATTAACAAAAACTTGAATAATCCAATTTTTTTCATAGATTCTCAATTACTCCAACCACATTTGAATCAAGAGGATTGGCTGTAAGATTTATATCGAATTCAAAAATATTTTCTTCTATCTCTCGTATATCACTAACTTTGCCAATAAGAACACCTTTGGGATATACTCCACCCATACCAGATGAGAAAAATTCTTGACCAATCTCCACGGAACCTTCCCAAATCAAACTGTTAAATGTACATTGAATAAGCCCTGGATTGCCACTCCCTCTGGCATTACAAAAATTATTGCCAGAGAAAATAGGCATGACATGAGATGTATCAGTTAACAATAAAACCTCATATATCGATTTAGTATTTATAATTTGACCAAGTATTCCAGTTTTATTAATTACAGGACTATCAAGAAAATCTAAATCATGAGGATTGAATGTTTCAATGAAGAATCTGTGTTTGCTGCAACATAAAAATTGCTCAGCATCAAAATAATCGATTTTTGCTAAATGAAAAGTTTTAGTAATTTTATTTAAATTTAAAAAATTTTGAATTGATTGATCATCTGCAAAAAATTTTGAATCATTAGAAATAATAAAATTATCTAAATAGCTGTTATCAAGCTCTAGTTTTAACTTTTTATTTTCTGCAATTAACTGAGATTTTTGCTTTGTCATCTGATGGAGGTCTGAAACCAGATCAACAGTTACCAATTTTAAAAAATAATTTGAAGATACTACAAAAGCTTTATAAGTATGTTTAATACCCTCAAAACTTTTGTAATTGAGGTCCATATATAGGAATAGACCAGAAATAAATATACATAAGAAATACAATAATTTTGATCCAGAAGTGGGTGCTACCCTCGACATATAGTTTATTCAGATGAAAGTAAATCTATGTTGTATTTATCCATAATTTCTAATGCTTGGCCTCCCCCTCTAGCCACACAAGTCAAAGGATCTTCAGCACAAATTACAGGTATGCCAGTTGAGCTTGATATAAGCTTATCAAGATCTCGCATTAAAGCACCACCACCAGTCAAAACAATACCTCTCTCAGCAATATCAGCTGCAAGTTCTGGAGGTGAGAGCTCAAGCGCATTTCGTATTGCTCTTACAATTCCATAAAGCGGATCCCTCATTGCCTCAAATATTTGTTCACTGTTAATAGTGAAAGTTTCTGGTATTCCTTCAGCAAGATTTCTTCCTGTTATTGACATCTCTAGCTTTTCCGATTCTGCAGTGGCGCAGCCAATCGTATATTTTATTTTTTCAGCTGTTGATTCCCCAATTACACAACCATAGTTTCTTCTTATCCATGAGGCTATGGATTCATCCATTTTGTCTCCACCAATTTTTACTGATTCAGAATAAACAACTCCATTTAATGACAATATTGCTATTTCAGATGTTCCTCCTCCAATATCGACAACCATATTGCCACTAGCTTCCTCAACAGGAAGTCCTGCTCCAATGGCAGCAGCCATAGGCTCTTCAATTAATTTAACATCTCTAGCTCCAGCACCAAGAACAGATTCTCTAATTGCCCTTCTTTCAACCTGAGTTGATCTACATGGCACACAAACTAATACTCTTGGGCTTGGTTTTATAAATCTCTGCTCATGAACTTTAGCAATAAAGTGTTGAAGCATTTTTTCTGTAACTTGGAAGTCTGCTATCACACCTTCAGAAAGAGGACGAATTGCTTTAATATTTCCTGGGGTTCTTCCAAGCATTTTCTTTGCCTCTGTGCCCACAGCTACAACAGTTTTTTGTCCTCTAGCTTCTCTAATAGCGACAACAGATGGCTCATCTAAAACAATCCCAACGTCTTTGGTATAAATAAGAGTATTTGCTGTACCCAAATCAATTGAAAGATCATTTGAAAAATATCCTCTAACAGTCTTAAAAATATTGAATTCCACGTGATTCCCTAAAATGTATGTAAATAATTAGTAAGTTGAGTTAATATCACCCATCTAAATTATTATAATATCCTATATATGGACAAGAAAACAGTTGCAACTATAGCTTACTTATCAAGACTTTCTCTTAATGAGAAAAATGAAGATAAAATTACTGATGATCTTGAAAATATAATCAAATTTGTTGATCAACTTAATGCAGCTGAAACAGATAATATAGAGCCTCTTGCTAGCCCGCTCGAAAAAACTGCAAAAACTCGTCCAGATAAAATTACTGCTGAAAATAGGAAAGAGATTTTTCTGGAAAGATCACCAAAATCTAATGAAGATTATTTCTTAGTTCCAAGAGTTGTTGAATGAGTATTCAATTTAAAACAATTAAACAACTTGGGAAGATGCTCAATAATAAAGAGATTTCTCATGTTGAACTTATTCAAGAAACCTTTTCATTAATTACAAAAAATAATCATTTAAATGCTTTTGTAACTCTCAACGAGCAAGAATCGTTAAAAAAAGCAGAAATTCTAGATAAAAGTCCTAGTTCTTCTACCTTAGCTGGCATACCAATTGCTCAAAAAGATCTTTTTTGTACAAAAGATTTGCGAACTACATGTGGATCAAATATGTTATCAAACTTTATTCCACCTTATTCAGCAACTGTTATTGAAAATCTAGAGAATGCTGGTTGTATCTCGGTAGGTAAAACTAATATGGATGAGTTTGCTATGGGCTCATCTAATGAAACAAGTTTTTATGGCAATGTACAAAACCCATGGGGGTTAAATTTAGTTCCTGGAGGAAGTTCAGGAGGCTCAGCTGCAGCCGTTGCTGCCGGAATAGTTCCAGCTGCATCCGGAACCGATACAGGAGGATCTATAAGACAACCTGCATCTTTATGTGGCATAACAGGATTAAAACCAACATATGGAAGAATCTCTAGATGGGGAATGATTGCATTTGCATCTAGTTTAGACCAAGCCGGTCCCATGACAAGAACTGCTGAAGATTGCGCATTACTTTTAAATGAAATGTGTTCACATGACGAAAAAGATACTACTTCACTTGATGAAAAAATACCGGATTTTACTAAGAACATAAATTCCTCTATAGAAGGATTAAAAATTGGGTTAGTGAAAGAATTTGATTTATCTAAATTAGATACAGATGTTGTGAAAGTTTTTGAAGAATCAAAAAAACATTATGAATCTCTTGGTGCAAAATTTGTTGAAATATCACTTCCAAATATCTCATTATCAGTTCCTACTTATTATGTAGTCGCTCCTGCTGAATGCTCATCTAATTTATCCAGATTTGATGGAGTTAAATTTGGGAAAAGGTGTGAAAACCCTAAAGACCTTGAAGAGCTGTATATTCAAACTAGATCTGAAGGGTTTGGAGATGAGGTAAAAAGAAGAATTCTAATAGGATCTTATGTTCTATCTGCTGGTTTTTATGATGCTTATTACAAAAAAGCTCAACAAGTTCGAAGACTTATAAAAAATGATTTTGATTCAGCATTTAAAAATGTTGATGTAATTATGTCACCTACTACAAGAGGTGCTGCATTTGAAGCAGGCTCTAAAGGAGATGATCCAATCCAAATGTATTTAGAGGACTTGTTTACTATTCCAGCAAACCTAGCTGGACTTCCAGCTATGTCTATACCAAATGGCATGATTGAAAAAAAACCAATCGGGCTTCAATTAATTGGTAATTTTTTGGATGAAAGTACGCTCTTACGTGCTGCTCATAATTATCAAATTACAACTGACTGGCATTTAAAAACTCCTGAGGTGATGTCGTGAGCTGGGAGACAGTAATTGGTTTAGAAATTCATGTACAACTTTCTACAAGCTCAAAACTTTTTTCAGGTGGATCTACTGCTTTTGGAGCTGAGCCAAATACTCATGTTGATTTAATAGATTTAGGACTCCCAGGAGTTTTACCAGTTGCAAATAGAGGCGCTTTTCATAAAGCCATTAGATTTGGATTGGCGACTAATGCCGTAATAAATCAAACTTCAACTTTTGATAGAAAAAACTATTTTTACCCTGATCTTCCTAAGGGATATCAAATTACTCAAATGGCTTTACCAATAGTTGGAAAAGGTTCCATTAAGATCGAGGTAGAAGGACAAGAGAAAATAATTAATATTACTAGAGCTCATCTTGAGGAAGATGCTGGTAAATCAATTCATGACCTTTTTGATGGCGAAACAGGCGTAGACCTCAATAGAGCTGGAACTCCATTGCTTGAAATTGTTTCTGAGCCTGAAATTTCTAATGCAAAAGAAGCTGTAGCTTACTTCAAGGCAATAAGACAAATTGTTACTTTTCTTGATATATGTGATGGAAATATGGCACAAGGTTCAATGAGATGTGATGTTAATGTTTCTGTTAAAAAATCTGGTGAAACAAAACTTGGAA
>RGHK01000084.1 GCA_010024215.1 Pseudomonadota bacterium
ATTAATAAATTAAAGATTATGAGAAATGCTATAAATTTTTTCTTAGGACTAATTCTAATGAGTGGGTGTAATGGCCCCAAAATCGAATTAAAAATCGCCCAAGTTTTTTCGAATCATATGGTCCTTCAGCAGGACCAGCCTAATTCAGTTTGGGGGACTGCAGCACCTAATACTGAAATAACCTTGACTTCATCTTGGGGAGAGGAAATAACTGTTCAGGCAGACTCTGTTGGTCACTGGACCCTTTTACTTCCAACTCCTCGATTTAACAAAGATGAACCTTCTAAAAACTACTCTATCAATGTAACAGACGGAGATTCAAAAATCGATATAAGTGACGTGCTCATAGGAGAAGTGTGGTTAGCTTCTGGTCAGTCTAATATGGAATGGAGGATGAATGAGTGTGAAGGGTGTGTTATAAATCAAACTGAGGAAATCAAGAATTCAACTAATCCATCGATTAGAATGTTTTCGGTTCCCAAAGATTTGACTAATGAATCATTAAAACACACAAAATGGCTATCTGCCAATCAGAAAAATACTGGAAACTTTAGTGCAACTGCGTACTATTTTGCAAAAAAACTTCATGAAGAATTAAATATTCCGATTGGAATTATTAATTCAAGTTGGGGTGGAACAAGAATTGAGTCTTGGATTAGCTCTAAAAAACTAAATAGTTTGGATGAAACCAAAAGTTTTATACCTGAAGATTATACTTTTCTGGGATATCAAGATTATATCAGAAAACAAAATGATTCCTTAATTGGGGAATTAAATACTAAGTATGGTTTCAGTAATTATATTGTCCCACAACCAAAAATTTTAATGGGCACTGGGCTCCCTGTTAAAGAAGAATTGTTTAATCAGTTTCTTAAAAAATGGGAGGATCTTAATTTAGGTGACAACTCATTCAAAGATCCTGAATTTGATGACGATTCATGGGAAAATTGGACTCCTGGTTTGTACACTTACGGAGGTTTAAAATCTATGGGGCGGTTTGAGTCAGCCTTTGATGAGTCTGATCCGTTATTATCTGATGGGGTGATCTGGTTCAGAACCACAATAGAGATTAATGATATCTCAAAAGACTATATTTTACAAGTAGAAAAAGGCATTGATGATATCGACCAAACATATTTCAACGGTAAGCTCATTGGAAACACTTTAGGTTGGAATCTTGAGAGAAAATATATCATACCTAAAAGACTTTTAAGAAAGGGGGAAAATTTAATTGCTTTTAGAATTTCTGATACAGGTGGCGGAGGCGGCTTTAATAGTCAGGTAAGAATTATTAATGATAAGGATTCAATAGTATTACCTTTTGAGAAATTTAAATTCAAACACCATGGATTTATTCTTAGTGGGATGAATTTAATAGTTCACAATTATTCTAATGATCAATTAGTTGAACTTCCTGAAGAAGTCAGAAAAGACATTTTTCCTAAACCATTTTCAAATATGCAGAATCAATTTTCTGCTTTGTATGAATGTATGCTTTTACCGATAATCCCTTATGGCATAAAGGGTTTTATTTGGTATCAGGGAGAATCTAATGTTCAGAATCATAGTGACTATACAAATTTGTTATCAGGAATGATTGATGACTGGAGGTCATCCTGGGATTCAAATTTACCATTTTATTTTGCTCAAATTGCTCCTTACATATATGATGAAAGTCTAAATTCTCAAGCTCTTCGCGAATCTCAAAGGAAAGTTCTCGAAAAAGTTGAGAAGACGGGTATGGCGATTTTACTTGATATTGGTGAAGAACTTGATATCCATCCAGAAAACAAAAAGGATGTAGGTGAAAGACTCTCATTTCATGCTTTGAAAAACGAATATGGTATGGATATTATTACAAGTGGTCCACTTTATCGTGAGCACCTGAGTCGTGAGAATTATATAGAAGTGTCTTTTGATCATTCTAACAAAGGTCTTATTTCTAAGGGAGATTTAATAGGATTTGAGGTTGCTGGCTCTGATGGAATATTTTATCCAGCCATTGCAAGTATTTTTAATAATAAGGTAAGGGCTTTTTCAAATGAGGTGTCTAAGCCTATACACATAAGATATGGCTGGCAAAATTGGTTTGTAGGTACCCTATATAATACTGAGGGCTTGCCTGCCTCATCTTTTTCAAGTCAATGATAGAGACATATGTTGGATTTAATAAGCCAAAGGAACATGAAAAAACAAATAATTTATTTCACTCTGATATTAGGAACATTCACAGCCTGTAAAATGAAAAAAAAACAAGTTTTTATTCACAAGTCTGCATACGGTTCAACAACTGAGGGTTTAGCAGTAGATAAGTATGTGCTGTCGAATCAGCAAGGCATGGAGATAAGTATAATCAATTATGGAGGGATTATTACATCATGGACTGCCAAAGATAAAAATGGAGATTATGAAGACATTGTGCTTGGATTTAATGAATTATCTGAGTATGAAAAAGCTTCACCTTATTTCGGAGCAATTATTGGCCGTTTTGGAAATCGGATAGCTAAAGGAAAGTTTAGTATTGAAGGTAAAGAATATACCCTAGCAGTGAATAATGGAGAGAATCATCTTCATGGTGGGTTAAAAGGATTTGATAAAGTAGTTTGGAATGCAAGTACGAGTATAAGTGATTCTTCCGCTTCCTTAATCTTGACTTATTTAAGTACAGATATGGAAGAAGGATACCCAGGCAATTTAGAGGTAGAGGTGATATATACTCTAAATAATAAAGATGAGTTGAGCGTTACTTATAAAGCTATAACAGATAAAACCACTATTATTAATCTCACACAGCACTCTTATTTTAACTTATCGGCTAATTTTAATAGCACAATCTTGAATCATGAGCTTGTTCTTAATTCAGATTCTTTTTTACCAGTTGACAATACGTTAATTCCTACGGGAGAATTTAGAAATGTAGCCAATACCCCATTTGACTTTAGATTTCCAAAAATTATTGGACTGCAAATTGACGAAGAAGACCCTCAATTAAAAAATGGCTTTGGTTATGATCATTGCTGGGTTTTGAATGAACAAGAGAAGGGCGTTCGTTTTGTAGCTTCCGCCTTTGAACCAAAATCAAGAAGATTTCTTGAGGTTTTTTCAGATGAGCCAGGGATTCAATTTTACTCTGGTAATTTTTTAGACGGAACACTTCCGAGCAAGAATAATGGCAGGTATGAATTTCGGTCAGGGTTTTGTCTGGAAACCCAGCATTATCCCAATAGTCCTAATCAAAACAATTTCCCAAGTGTAATATATAGGCCACAAGAAGAATATAAATCAAAAACCATATTTAAATTATCCGTGAAATAAAATTTATGAAAGCATTTAGAATCCATTATATTGTCCCAATTCTTTTAGCATTTTCATTGATCGGGTGTCGTTACGGCAAAGAAGATGAGGTTTTCCTGATTTCATACTTTAAAAATAATGGAGAGGATGGACTCCATTTAGCTTTTAGTCATGACGGATTAAAATGGGAAGCGTTGAATAATGATAAATCTATTTTGACTCCTGAACTTAGTAAGGATAAGCTTATGCGAGATCCATGCATCATTAAGGGGCCAGATGAAAAATTTCATATGGTTTGGACAGTAAGTTGGGAAGAAAAGGGAATTGGTTATTCAAATTCTTCGGATTTAATTAATTGGTCTGAGCAAAAATTTATTCCAGTAATGGAACATGAGGAAACAACTAAAAACTCTTGGGCACCAGAGCTCTTTTATGATCATGAACAAAAGCAGTATATAATTTTTTGGGCGAGTACTGTGACAAATAAATTTTCAGAAACCGAGAACCAAGCAGAGGAAAGTTGGAATCATAGAATTTATTATACTACTACCAAAGATTTTGAGGTATTCGAGGAGACTAAGATTTTTGTCGAGCCAGGATTTAATGTGATCGATGCTACAATTTCTCAAAACGGCAGCGATTATTTTATGATTATTAAAGACGAAACTTTACTTCCTGAGGCGAAGAAAAATCTAAAAATCCTTTTTTCAAAAGATCTTTACAACTGGGATGTTACGATATCTGAACCGATTTCCAAAAGTTGGGTTGAAGGTCCAACCATTACTAAAATAGAGGATGATTGGGTTGTTTATTTTGATCAATATAAAGAACAAAAATTCGGAGCAATTAAGTCAAAGAACTTGAATAGCTGGGAAGATATTTCGAATGAAGTAGTTTTTCCTGAAGGAATAAGACATGGAACAGTTTTTAAAGTTCAAAAAAGTATTTTATCGAGATTGATGAGTCTTTAATTCCTGAATCTTGAAAATTCTCTGAATTGCAGCCACTCTGACACCTCGTAGAAAAAGAAAAAGCAAAAGTTAAAGCTAAAAAAATAATCAATAAAGATTAGCTTGAATTTTTCTAAATTGTAGGTATGAAATATGTAAAGCTATTATCAAAAATTTCAATTGTATTGTCTTTGATGTTTTTAGTATTGGGTATTTGGGATATGATTGA
>RGHK01000085.1 GCA_010024215.1 Pseudomonadota bacterium
AATTTGCTGGTAAAGAAGCTTTAGCAAAAGCATTTGGTACTGGAATAAGAAAACCGATATATTTTAGTGAAATAGAAATCTTGAGAGATGAGCTAGGAAAACCTTATTTAAATGCAAAAAAGACTATAAAAAAAGCTCTGTTAGACTTGGGTATCTCAAAGACTCATGTTAGTCTTGCTGACGAAAATGACTACGCAATAGCTTTTGCTATATTGGAGATATGAAAAATATAATATTATTAGGGCCTCCAGGGGCAGGAAAAGGTACTCAAGCCGATCTTATTTGTGACTTATATAATATTCCCAAAATAAGTACTGGAGATATGCTTCGCGAAGCAGTTGCATCAGGTAGTGATTTTGGAAAAAAAGTTTCTAATATTTTAGATACTGGAGGCTTGGTATCGGATGAAATTATTGGGTCTTTAATAAAAGACAGGCTTGCTCAGCCTGATTGTGAAAATGGTTCACTTTTTGATGGAGTTCCAAGAACGCTTGGCCAAGCTAACGAGCTCAAAAATATGGGAGTTAACTTTACTCACGTAGTTGAAATTCATGTCGACGATGAAGTGATTGTTAATAGAATGTCTGGAAGAAGAGTACATCCAGGATCTGGAAGAAATTATCATGTTGATTTCAATCCTCCAAAATCTGAAGGAGTTGATGATGATACTGGAGAACCTCTAATACAAAGAGAAGATGACAAACCTGAGACAGTCTTAAAAAGACTTAACGTTTATCATGAGCAAACAAAACCTTTATCTGATTTTTATACAAAACAATCTGAGGATACAGATTTGATATATATAAACGTTGATGGATCAAAATCTGTTGATGAGGTTTTTAGATCTATTTCATCGAAGTTTTAATTTATGAATGTATTAGCTATTCATAGCTCAGGTAACAAAACCTCACTCTGTGTAATATTCAAAGACGATATTCTTGAATACTCAGTAAAGCATGAAAGAAAAGATAGGCCTAATTGGTCTGACATGCTAGACAATATTGGCCTTAATAGCTTCTTCACAATGGATGCTATTGATATATTTGCATATGCCAATAGTTCAGGTTCTTATACAGCAACTCGAAGCGTAGCTGCCTATTTAAAAGGGATATCTTCAGCACTTCAAAAACCTCTTTTAGTTATAGATAGTGAAAATATTGATGACGTTTCATCAGATATGGTTGCCAAAGAAGCTCTTAAAGAGTTTATGGAATCACAGGGTGAGAATAATGCTTTTAATCCAGAAGATGCTAATCCTATTTATATATCAAACCCACAATATAAAAAAATAAATGAATGATCTTTTTCTTAGTTTTATACTTGGTTTAATACAAGGATTAACTGAGTTTCTGCCCATATCAAGTTCAGCACATTTGTTGTTTCCATCGCTAATATTTGGAACAAGTGATTTAGGATTGGCATTTGATATTGCAGTACATGCAGGTACATTATGCGCAGTTCTTTACTATTTTAGGCAAGAAATATTGTTGATGCTCAAATCTTTTATTTTGCCTCAAAATAATCTCAGAGATGAAAGGAGGCTTGCCTTCCTTCTCATTCTGGCAACCTTACCAATAGTAGTAATGGGGGTTTTGGGTAAAGATTTTATTGAACTAAATAGATCTAATATCTCAAACATAGCATATGCAAATATAGCTTTTGCAGCACTTTTGTATTTTGCCTATAAATTTAATACCGCAAGCAAAACTCTTATTGAATTATCAATAATGGGGGCATTATTTATTGGTCTTTTTCAAGTCTTTGCACTTTTACCTGGCGCCTCAAGGTCAGGAACAGCAATTACAGCAGCATTATTTATTGGTTTAAATTTAAAAGATGCTTCAAGGTTTGCTTTTTTACTTTCAATTCCAACTATTTTAGGAGCACTAATACTTTTAATTGGTGACCTAATTTCAAATAGTGCTAATTTAAATCTTTTATACCTAATTGTTGGTTTTTTTACATCAGGTATTTTTGCTTTTATGACTATTAAATATTTTTTAATTTTTGTGAATAAAATTGGAATGTATCCTTTTGTGATATACAGATTTGCATTGGGTTTGGTTATTCTATTAATTATATGAATTTATCAATAGTCATCGAAAATGATGAGGACAAAAGAAATATAGATGAACTTTTAGAACAGATAAACGCAAAGATACTTTTCCATCCTCCAAAAAATTCACCATACTTTGAATTTAAGGAAAACAAACTTAGATTTTTTTTTGATTTAGAAAATAGTCAGCCATTAGATATTGATTTTCTTAAAGGCTCAATGGGTTGGAGGCTTAAAAGAACAGATCATGAAAAATTATTAAAAAAAGCAGTTGGTAAGACAGATAAACCTTTAACTATTTTTGATGGCACAGCTGGTTTTTTATCTGATACATTAATTCTTTTAGCTTTAGGGCATAAGGTTATAGCATGTGAACAAAGCAAGATTTTATTTGTTTTATTAAAAGATGCGATAAGAAGAGCAAAAGATGCTTTACCATATTTAGACAATTTAAAAATTTATAATGATAACTCTATCAATCTGTATAAAAATTTGGAAAATATCGATTTAGTATTTTTAGATCCAATGTACCCTGAGCCCAAAAAACATGTTTTAAGATCAGGAAATATGAGCTCAATAAGAAAAATACTAAATATAGAATCAATTGACGATGTTGAAGATAATATTTTTTTTGAATTTAAAGATTTTGGTTATAAGAAGCTTATTTTAAAAAGACCAATAAAAGCAGGGTTGTTAGATCAAAATATAAATTATCAGGTTAAAGGCAAATCAACTAGATTTGATGTGTATATATAATAGAAAAAACCAAGGAGAATAAAATGAATCCATTTACCATGATGAAAGATGCTAAAAATATGGAAAAGATGATGAAACCAGCATTAGAAAAATTTATGAAAGATGCTGGATTTGTGAAAAAAGAGGAGTTAGAGCCCCTTAAAAGAAGAATTGCTGAGTTAGAAGCTGAAGTTTCTAGAATGAAAAGTTGAAAGAAGAAGATATATCAAGAATTATAGAAATGGCCTGGGAGGATCGCACTCCCTTTGATGCAATTGAAGCCTCTTACGGACTAAATCAAGGCCAGGTTGAAAAACTTATGAGAGATAACCTAACCAAAAGTAGTTTTATTATGTGGAGAAAGAGGGCGCGTGGAAGAAAAACAAAACATCTTGGATTAAGAGAATTCTCAGTAGGAAGACATCATTCATATGATCAACACAAATATAAAAAATAGTCATATTAGAATTGAAAATTTATACAAATCTATTTTTGCCCAGATGCCTGATATTTCAATTGCTATGCATGACCAACATATTGAAATAAGACATCATGATGAAAGTAATATTGATGCAGCAGCTGTTGAAATAGTTGAAGGTGATCTTAGCTATACCATCAGATATTGGGATGGCTACTCCTTGGCAGAGGTAATTGAAGAACATGATTTAAATAAAGCCCTTAAGGTCTTTAAGAACTTTTCAAAAAAGATGGCAAGAAATATTCAGAGATTCAAATAGTGGAATAATTGGGATAGTATCGCTTGAACTAATTTCTGGAGAGGAGATAGTTAAACAATTCTAATAGGGGAGAATATGTAACTATGAAATTATGCATTCAAGCAATACTTGTAGTGAATACTATTTTAAAGAGTAAATAATTGTCAAATAAAAAATAAATGCTTTGGAATCAATGAAAAATAGGGTACATCTTTGTAGTTTTACTACTTTTTAGATATTTTTAGTCTCTAGTATGACCGTTGCCATTTACTAAATATTTAAAGCTAGTAAGTTGATCTACACCAACAGGACCTCTTGCATGAAACTTTCCAGTAGCAATGCCAATTTCTCCACCAAGACCAAACTCGCCACCATCAGCAAATTGGGTTGATGTATTATGCATAACAATTGCACTATCTAAATCTTTTTGAAACTTTGCAGCAACATTCATATCTTCGGTTAGGATTGATTCAGTATGACCCGATGAATATGTTTCTATATGACTAATAGCATCTGCATAATTATCAACTATTTTTATACTAACAATAGGTAATAGATATTCTGTAGACCAGTCTTTATCAACTGCTGGAATAATATTTTGATGATATTTTTGTGCTTTTTCACATCCTCTAACTTCGCAAGCTTGAGAACTTAAGGCATTGACCAGAGATGGCATAAAAGTATCAGCAATATCAGAGTGAACCAAAATAGTTTCAACAGCACCGCAAATACCCGGTCTTCTCATTTTTGCATTTAAGCAAACATTAAGAGCTTTATCGTTTTCAGCCGCTTTATCCACATAGATGTGACAGATGCCCTCAAGGTGAGCAAATACTGGAACTCTAGCTTCCTGTTCAACCATTGCTACAAGATTCTTACCTCCTCTTGGAACTATTACATCTA
>RGHK01000086.1 GCA_010024215.1 Pseudomonadota bacterium
ATTTGATTCAGGCATTTCTTGGTTTTGGTCTGATAAAAAAATTAATAAACTTATTAAATATGAAATTCGAGGTCTTGATAAACTTCTAGAAGACCAAAAAAATAATAATGGTATTTTACTGTTCTTTAAGCACTCACTTCATTTGGAGTTAGATGCCAGATTAATTGGTATGAATGCTGAAATTTATGGAGTTGAACGAGTGCATAATTCTAAAACATTTGATTCAATTCAAAAAGCTGGAAGATTGAAGAGCGTTAAAGATACATGCGATAGAAATAATCCACTTAAATTTATTAGATGGTTAAAGAACGGCAGGACAGTTTTATATGCTACTGACCAAGACTATGGAATTAATCAATCAGATATTGTTAACTTTTTTAATCAACCGGCAGCCACAATATCTGCTCCTCTTAAAATAATAACTACCACAAAATGTAAAACATATTTCATGAATAGCTTTATGGAAAAAGAAAAATACATACTTGAAATAGATGAGCTGAAGCTTGATCAATCTAGTGAAATTAATTTCTCAAAAGACTTAAATCTTTATATAGAAAAAAAGATAAGAGATAATCCAGCAGAATATCTTTGGCAACATAGAAGATTTAAATCCACATTAGGTAAAAAAGATTTTTATGCATAATGACCTAATAGAATTTAATTCAGTTAAAGGTTTTTTAAATCATAAAGAAGGTATATTTCTATATGAATTGACTAAGAGATATTGCATAGATAATTTTGCTGTTGAGATTGGATCTTATTGTGGAAAATCAGCTTGTTATATAGGTCAAGCTTGTAAAGAAAATAAAACATATCTTATTACTATTGATCATCATAGAGGTTCAGAGGAACAACAGTACGGCGAAGAATATTTTGATCCTGAGGAATATGACTATGAAAAAAATAGAGTAGATACCTTGCCAACCTTGCTAAAGAACATATCTAGACATGAATTAGAAGATTTTGTAAAACCTTTAGTTGATAATTCACAGTCAGCATCAATGAAAATTAAAGATGGAATTGATTTATTATTTATTGATGGCAGTCATACCTTTGAATCAGCTCGATCAGATTATGAATCATGGAAAAATAAAATAAGGATTGGTGGTATTCTTGCAATTCATGATATTTATGATTCTGAGATAGAGGGTGGACAAGCTCCAAGAGAGATTTATGAAAAAGCTCTTAAAGAAAATTTTAAATTAATAAATAGAGTAAAAAGTTTAGTTGCTCTTGAAAAAATTAGTTAAATATAAAAAAACATTATTTTTTTCAGAGTCTATAGTCCCATCGTAAGAGCATATTGCATGACCAGCAATTATCACTGCTGCATTTGTCCATGTAGATCTCTCATCAGGCCAAAATATATCTAAATCATATTGATAACCAGTTGGAAAAATTCCATCTTTGTTTTGAAATTGCTGAATGTCAGCATAGATCATTTTTGCTTCATTGACATTTCCACTAACCAAAGCTGCAATTGCACACTCACAACTTTCAGCAATTGTTACCCAAGGTTCTTCTATTACACATTTAACTCCTAGGCCTTTGACATAAAACTCATTCAAAGAATTCTTGAATTCTGAACTACTATCTTTTATGCCAGCAAGAAAGGGATAATAAAAATCCATAGAAAATCTTGATCTATCTACTCCGTCTCTATCAAATTTTTTGTTCCATAGACTGATATTAATTTTTGAGCTTTTCTCTTGTTTTGCAACTAAAGACAAAATAATCGACATGGTTGCTGTTACTAAAGAGTTATCTGAATAACCATTATGATCTTTTGCCCAAAAATAATAACCATCATCATCACAAAAATTATTTAACTGTCTGAAAATTTCTTCTAATTTAAGTATTTTTCTTTCGTCAAGAAGTTTTAAATAATCTTGAGATTTGTCTATTAAGCGGGCCTGGAGTAAAGGAATAATAATGTATGGTGCATGATGACTTTCATAATAATTTTTTGAGGGTTTGCTATTTTGGAATTCTGAAAAAATTAAGCCTTCATCATTTATGTTATCAAAAAACCAATTTACGCCTTTCCAAAAAGAATCCCATTCCTCGTATATGCTAAGAGCAATAAGGCATTCACAATGATCCCAAGGGTCACACTTACCCTTCTCATCCCAAGAGATAGATCCATCAATAAATTGATTTTTTAGAATCCAGTCCTTAGATGGCTCTAATTTCTTTTTTAAGTCTAACCACTTCATTTTTTTTCGAAATAAAAAGCTATGCTTTTACCTAAAATTGGGTTTAATGATTTATCTATTAAATCAATCCAGATTGGTTTTTTTAAGATATGAAGTTCAAGAAATTTCTTATACCATCTTATTAAAACATTCTTGTCTTGAGTCTTCCAAAACATGCACCTTAACCACCAGTATGCTGAATGAATTGAATGAAATCTCTCAGAATTAATATATTTGAAACCTTTTTTTTGAATTTCTTCTATCAGCGCCTTTTTTTTAAAAATTCTTAAATGGCCGCCAGGTTGATTTTGATATTCATTAGATAATGCCCAACATATTTTCTCAGGGAATTCAGATGGCACACTTGCTAAAAACTTACCGCCCGGTTTAAGGACCCTAGATATTTCTTCTAATGCATTAATATATTCATGGAGATGCTCCAGGACCTCTGAACAGATTACCAAATCAAAAGTGTTATCACTAAAAGGTAACTCATACGCTGAACCACTGAGAAATGATGTCTTTTTATTAGAAAGAGATTTAAAAAAATCGAGGCCCTCTAATGACTTATCTAATGAATCTAAGTTAGGATCTAGGCCAATGCATTGAATATTTGGAAATGCCTGCATTACTCCAAATATATGCCTTCCCTCTCCACAGCCTAAATCAAGCATAACTCCCCTATCATCTAATTTGATTTTTGAGAAATTAAAAGTCAGCATTTTTAAATTTTTTAATAGTTTGATGAATTATATTCTCATATTCCTCAGTTATTTTTAACCAGTTAAAGTTCTCAATTGTATGCGCCCTTCCGCGCACAGCAATGTCTCTATACTTCTCATAGTTATTAAATATAGTAGTTAAAGTATTAGATAATTCGGTAACATTCTTGGGTTCAATCAAAGTAGCATATTTATCAACCAATTCTGGTATTGACGATGAATTTGTTGCTACTAAAGGTATTTCACAACTCATAGCTTCAATCACTGGATATCCAAACCCTTCATATAAAGAACTTACAACTGCAATTGAGCTTGAAGCATATTCTTTAGCAATTTCATTTTTTGTTAATCCGGTCTTAAAAGACACTCGGTCTTGAATTCCAAGTTTTTTAATCAATCTAGATGTATGTCCATTCCTCTTAATTTTACCAATTACTACAAGTGAGATATCTTCAAAATTATTTTTTAGGTCAGCTAATGATTTAAGTGTGTAATCTAAACCTTTTAGAGGGACGTCAGCACTAGCAGTTGTTATTAATTTATGTGGTTGTCTTTTAATTTCAGGATAAGGAATAAAAATATCAATATCTAAGCCGTTATAAATTACGGTTATATTATCTTTATTTACATTAAAATCGACTGAAATATCTTTTAGAGAGTTTAGTGACGGGGTAACAATTGTGTTTAATTTTTTTGCAACTCTTTTTTGCATTTTCAGAAATGAATACCACCTATGCCTTGATAATCTATATAAAAATTTATCACTTGATTTAAGCTCATATTGGTAATCTTTTGTAATTGGGTGATGAATAATTTCAATTAAAGGAAATCTTTTTTCTATAGCAATCAATCCATAGCTTAAGGATTGGTTATCTATAACAATATCAAATCCAGGATTAGCTTTTAAATAATTATTTGCTCTTTCCCCAAAAGTTCTCATTTCTGGAAAACCACCCAATAAAGTGGAAATAAATTCATAAAAATCTATGAGTTTCTTATTTTTTTTATTTAAAAAAATATTCAGCCTTTTCTTGAATGAAAAGGTTTGAAATAAATCTAAGCCAGGCAGTTTTGTTAATTTTACATTTTCATAAAGAGTTGGATAAGGTGGTCCTGAAATAACCTCTACTTTATGTCCCATTATTGCTAATGCCTTTGAAATATCATGAACATAAATACCCTGTCCGCCACCAAAAGGTGCACTTCTATAACTTAATATTGCTATTTTAAGTTTTGACAAAATAATTAATCAGTAACTAGGCTTAACCAACTTTTATAGTTATCATTTTTACCAGTGACGATATCGCTATATAAATTTTGAAGCTTCTCTGTGATTGGTCCAATCGATCCGGATCCAATAGTGACATCATCTATTTTTGATATTGGAGTAATTTCAACAGCTGTTCCAGAAAAAAATACTTCATCACTCTCTATTAATTCTTCATATGTAATATCTTTTTCTA
>RGHK01000087.1 GCA_010024215.1 Pseudomonadota bacterium
CTGCCTAAAACAATAACTTTTTTATTTGCCGTTGGGTTTGACTCGCAAAAACCATCATAAGTTGAATACATATAGGCAGTTTCAGTTGCAAATTCTCCAGCACAAGTATCAACCCTCTTAAAGGCTGGGAGGATATTTTCTGAAATTCTTCTTTTTCTAATCTCTTTCTCTTCACTTCTGAGGCAGGTAGCCAGTTTTCTGTCTGAGAATCCTTTTTGTTTTAAAGCTAGAAGCTTTTCTTTTTCAATTTGATCTATTCTAAGCCCATCTAGATTTAACTCTTCGTTAATCAAATCTCTAAATTGGAAAAGAAACCAGGGATCAATCCCTGTCAGCTTATGAAGTTTTTCATCATCCCAGCCAAGTCTCATTGCATCAGCTAAATAAAGCATTCTGCTAGGGCCTGGAAAAGTTAGCTCATATTGCAATGTTTCATTTTGGTTTTTTTCAGAATCGAGGATGGATTCAAAACCATAAAGACCCTCTTCCATGCTTTGTAGAGCTTTTTGAAAAGATTCTTGAAAAGTTCTTCCAATAGACATAACTTCACCAACTGATTTCATTTGAGTTGTTAGTCTTGAATTAGCCTGAGGAAACTTTTCAAAAGCAAACTTTGGTATTTTTGTAACTATGTAATCTATACTAGGTTCGAAAGAGGCTGGTGTAAGCCCACCTGTTATATCATTTTTTAGCTCATCAAGCGTATACCCAACTGATAATAATGCTGCTACTTTAGCTATAGGAAATCCAGTTGCTTTTGAGGCTAAAGCGGAAGATCTACTCACACGAGGATTCATCTCTATTACAACCATCTTTCCGTTTTCTGGATTTATAGCAAACTGAACATTTGAGCCACCAGTATCTACCCCAATCTCTCTAAGAATCTTAAATGAGGCATTTCTCATAATTTGATATTCTTTATCAGTTAGGGTTTGAGCTGGAGCGATAGTTGTTGAATCTCCAGTATGAACTCCCATAGGATCAAGGTTTTCAATTGAACATACGATAATACAATTATCTTTACAATCTCTAACAACCTCCATTTCAAACTCTTTCCAGCCTATTAGAGATTCGTCAATTAATAATTCATTAGTTGGAGAAAGTTCAAGACCCTTTTTGCATATCGAATTAAATTCATCGATATTATAAGCAATACCTCCACCAGTACCTCCCATAGTGAAGGATGGTCTTATGATACAAGGGAAACCAATTTTTTTTTGAACCTCTAAAGCATCCTCCATTGAATGTGCAATACCTGAACTTGGAGTATCAATACCAATAGCCTGCATTGTTTCATCAAATAATTGTCTATCCTCTGCTTTATCAATAGCTTCTCTGTTTGCTCCAATAAGCACAACACCATGTTTATCTAAAACTCCATGCTTATCTAGAGATAATGCAGTGTTAAGTGCCGTTTGCCCTCCCATTGTTGGAAGTATTGCGTCAGGTTTTTCTTTTTCAATAATTTTTTCGACTGACTCCCAGTGAATTGGCTCAATATAAGTTGCATCTGCCATTAATGGATCAGTCATAATCGTGGCTGGATTAGAGTTTACTAAAATAACTCTAAAGCCCTCTTCTTTAAGAGCTTTACATGCCTGTGCGCCTGAGTAATCAAATTCACAAGCCTGCCCAATAATAATAGGGCCTGCTCCAATTATCATAATAGAGTTTATATCTTTACGTCTTGGCATAATCCTCTACCATCAATTTAAATTTATTAAACAGTTTTTGAATTTCTTGCGGTCCAGGACTAGCCTCCGGATGGCCTTGAAAACTAAAGGCAGGAGTATCATTAAACTCAATGCCTTGTAATGACTTATCAAAAAGAGAAATATGTGATGAAGTTATATTTTTAGGTAAAGATTCTTCATCAACAGCAAATCCATGATTTTGACTTGTTATGAAAACTTCTTTAGTTTTGATATCTTGAACAGGATGGTTTGCGCCATGATGCCCAAATTTCATTTTATAAGTTCTAGCTCCTCCAGCTAGTGCTAATAATTGATGGCCCAAGCATATTCCAAAAATAGGAATTTTTATTTCCAAAAATTTTTTAATATTCTCTATGGCATAAGTACACGGCTCAGGGTCGCCAGGACCATTTGATAAAAATATACCCTTTGGTTTATAGCTCATAACTTCATCAAATGAAGCTTTAGCATTAACAATCTTAACTATTCCAACATGATCAGATAAAAGTCTTAAAATATTTGTTTTTATACCAAAATCATAGGCAACAATAGGATATTCTTTTGTAGCTAGATTAAGATTAGGCCAAACACCTTCATTCCAAATATACTCCTTATCTGTGGATACTACTTTTGCTAGATCCATACCCTGTAATCCAGAAAAATCTTTAGCTTTCTCAAGTGCTTCTGTTTCGTTAATCTTAGATAACGATCCAATACAACAATTCATGGAACCCTTATCTCTTAATAGACTTGTAAGCTGTCGAGTGTTAATGCCTGAAATTGCAATAATGTTTTGCTCAACCAAAAATTCTTCTAAGGTTTTTGTCGAGCGCCAATTGCTAGGTTTTGAACAAAATTCATTGATAACAATTCCCGACGCATGAATTTTAGAGGACTCATTATCTTCATCATTAATACCAGTATTTCCAATATGAGGATGAGTGAAAGTAATAATTTGTTTTTTGTATGAAGGATCGGTAATGATTTCTTGATAACCAGTCATTGATGTATTAAAAACTATCTCCCCTACATCAACTTTTTCTTCACCAAAACCCTCTCCATAGAATATACTTCCATCCTCTAGAGCTAAAATAGCTTTAAAAGACACTATCTTATCCTCCAATTTAAATGGAATTTTGAGAAAAATGTTTGGTAACTATTTAAAGAAATTTTGGTTTTTAATGAGCTAAAATAACGTGCTGGCATTAAAATTGTACTTTATAGATTTAGTTGTCAACTGTCTATACTAAATGAAAAAAAATATGAAAATTTCTATAAAAACAGAGCAAGAAATACAAAAAATGAGAATTGCAGGAAAACTTGCATCTGAGGTTTTAGAAATGATTGAGCCTTTTGTAGTACCAGGAGTATCTACCGAAGAGCTTGATAAAAAATGTTACGATCACATCGTCAATGTTCAAAACGCAATACCTGCAAATGTAGGCTATCGTGGTTTTGAAAAAACAATTTGTGCAAGTGTGAATCAAGTCATTTGCCATGGGATTCCAGATAAAAATAAAATATTAAAAGATGGAGATATATTAAATATAGATGTCACCGTTATTAAAGACGGTTGGCATGGCGATACTTCAAAGATGTATTTAGTTGGTAAATGCAAACCGCATAATGAGAGACTGGTTAGAGTTACTCAAGAGTGTCTATATAAAGCTATTAATGTTGTAAAACCTGGTGCTTTTTTAGGTGACATTGGTCATGTTATTCAACAACATGCTGAATCCAACTACTATAGTGTTGTTGAGGATTATTGCGGTCATGGTATAGGCAATGTATATCATGAAGAGCCACAAATTCTTCACTATGGTAGACCTGGTAAAGGCATTCAAATTCAAGAAGGAATGTGCTTTACCATAGAGCCTATGATTAATCAGGGCTCAAAATATTGTAAAACTCTCCAAGATGGATGGACTGTGGAAACAAAAGACGGGAGAAACTCCGCGCAGTGGGAGCATACACTTGCTGTTACCGCAAATGGAGTAGAAGTTCTTACAAAAAGAAATGAAGAATCAATATGATCAAAAAACAATTGGAGTCTAGTGACGAATTTATTGATCACTTTCCGCAAGTATATAAAACGCCAAAAAAAGTTAATAAATATCTTTTAAATAAATCTAATCACATAGAAGGATTTATATTAAAGGCGTTCAAAGAATTTGATCTTCATAAAGATTATGCTATTTATGCAAATGGAGGATTTGGCCGCCAAGAGATTTACCCTTCTTCTGACATAGACCTTTCTATTATTAAAAAAAATAATACAGTTTCGAACTATGATAATTTAGAAAAATTTATAGCGACTTTATGGGATCTTGGCTATCCTGTTGGACATTCAGTTAGAACTCTGAAAGATATAAAAAGAATTTCTAAAGAAGACCCAAAAGAATACACATCTTATCTAACCAGAAGAGCTCTTCTAACTGATAAAAAACTAGATAAAGATATTAATTATGCTCTAAAAAATATCTGGACTAAAAAAAAGTTTTATAAAATAAAACAAGAAGAACAAAAAGAAAGATATAAATCATTTTATTCAACACAATATAACCTTGAACCAGATTTAAAAGAGTCTCCAGGATCATTAAGAGATTTCCAAACAGCATTATGGATTCTTCAGCACTGTTTTGGGTTATCAAATATTGAAGCTATTAAAAAATCAAGATTATTTGGG
>RGHK01000088.1 GCA_010024215.1 Pseudomonadota bacterium
TGATCATATATCCCAAATGGATATGCAAAACTTGATACCTTAGTATTAAATTTCTGTTCAAGGATATTTTTACACTCAAGCATTTCATATTGTTTATCTTCAATTGAGGTATTTGGTAAAAAGGGGTGTGTAATAGTATGGCCACCTAATTCAAAAATTCCTGAATCAATCATTTCTTTAATATGCTCATCAGAGAGCTTCTCTTCATCAGCTAGTACTCCAGAGTTATGTTTTGGATTTTTCTTTACTGACCAGTCATTTTTATGTCTATCAATTACTAAATATAAAGTTGCACAAGCATTGTATTTTTTTAACAATGGCAAAGCATTTGTATAATTATCTAAATAACCATCATCAAAGGTTAAAGCAACGACTTTGTCAGCATTCTCATAATTTTTTAATTCTGACATCTTTATGAACTTCCATCCATTGTTATGAAAATACTGAAGGTGTTTCTCAAACATTATTGGAGAAACTCTTAATCCAGATTTTTTACTTCCAGGCAGCTGATCTGAAATCATGTGATACATCATAATTCGAGTTTTTTTAGTGCTCTTGCTTGGATACCACCAAGCGTATTTTAATGAAAGCAAAATAATAATCAGATCTATAAAAATTGCTAAAGCTATTATCATGTGATTATTTCTTTATAAAAATTAATTGTTTCTTGACACATGTTTGATTTTAAAAACTTTTTATTTTCTTTAATATCCGTATTATTTCCATCAAGTATCGATAATGATTTTTGTAACATAGATTCTGCATCATCTGGCTCAACAGCTCCATACGGATATAGCTCCTCTAAAATCTCTTGAACGCCACCCCTATTATATCCAATACTGGGAATGCCTATTGAAAGGGGTTCTAAAATACTTCTTCCAAAAGATTCAGGTTTATTAGAGGTATTGAATACTATAGAAGAAATTGCATAAATATCTTTAACATCCTTCCTATAGCCTAAAAAATATATATTAGATTCTAAGCCAAGTGATTTGATTAAACTTTTAAGATTATTTAGATATTTATTATGTTTATCTTTAGCCTCACCCGCTATCAAAACTTTAATTTTATAATTTGATTTTTCAACAATAGACTTTGTTAAATTAATGATTTTCTCAAAATCCTTTAAGGGAGATATTCTTCCAGCAATAGTTAGTATTTTTGAATCTTTTGTTTCTGGGTAATCTAAATACCATTTAGTTAACCAATCCTCTGAGGGTTTATAACCTTGATAATATTCAGAGCTATCTACTCCTCTATAAATTAATTTTAAGTTTTTAGATTCAACCTCTTTGTAATTATGAGTAAGGTAATTTTTTGCTGATTTTGAAACAGCAATAATATTTAAAGGTTTTGCCATTACAGCGCTATAAAAATTTACAGAATATAATCCGTGAATAGTTGAAACTATCTTTGGTCTTTTGTTTTCAGGAATACCCATTGCAGCTCGCCAAACAACCCATGCAGGCATTCTTGAACGAACATGCAAAATATCGGGGTTCATTTCTTCAATCCATTTTCTTAATGGGTTAATTAGCTTAAATGTAAAAATACTTTTTTTATGAAGCTCCCAAGTATGATGATGAGTGCCATTTCTTATTAACTCCTCAACAAGCCTTCCCCCGGCAGAGACAACATGTGATTCATGATTAGCATCAACTAAAGCTTTTGAAATTTCTAGAACACCTTGTTCAACACCACCACTTTCAAGAGTTGGAACAAATTGAATAATTTTCATGACAGAATTCTAACATTGAAATATGAGTATCTATAAATAACTCAGCTTAAACCTTCTACAATTGTTACCAGTCTTTTTGCTGAAGTCTTCACATACTCAAGAGCCTGTTGATACTCATCAGAATTGTAGCAAAGCAATGCTTCTTCAAAGGTGTTAAATTCTATTAGTACGGTCCGGTTGTAACCTTCTCCTTCTAATTCAACTTGCTTACCACCTCTTACTATAAATTTACCTTTGTATTTATTGATAATAGGGCCTGCTAAATCAATATATTTGGAATATTCATCAGGATTAAGAATATTACCTCTTACAACCCAGTAGGCTTTCATAATTTAGGCTTTAGATTTAAGTCTTGTTTGGTGAAGAATTGGTTCTGTGTACCCACTTGGCTGAACTCTGCCTTCAATTGCAAGCTTACATGCAGCCTCAAAGGCCAATCCATCATAAGAAGGTGCCATAGGTTTATATAAAGGATCTGAGGCATTTTGCTCATCTACAACAAGTGCCATCTTTTTCATTGAGTCTCTTACTTGTTCTTCAGAAACCAAATTATGATGCAGCCAATTAGCAATGTGTTGACTAGATATTCTGCATGTAGCTCTGTCTTCCATCAGTCCAACATTATTTATATCTGGTACCTTTGAACATCCAACACCCTGATCAACCCATCTCACAACATAACCTAAAATCCCCTGACAATTATTTTCAAGTTCTGCACGAATCTCATCAGAAGATATTTCAGAGGGATTTTTATGAACAGGTATATCTAAAATAGCATCCAAACTAGCTTTTTCTCTATGCATAATTGTTTCCTGCTCATCGCTTACTAAAATTTGATGATAATGAATTGCATGAAGTGTTGCTGCTGTTGGAGAAGGAACCCATGCACAATTTGCTCCAGCTTTTGGATGCATGGTTTTTGTATTATACATACCTAGCATTTCATCAGGCATAGGCCACATACCTTTACCAATCTGCGCTTTGCCTTTAAACCCAGTCTCAAGTCCAATGTCTACATTCCAATTTTCATATTGTGCTATCCACTGATGAAGTTTCATATCAGCTTTGGTTATCATTGGTCCTGCTTCCATACTTGTGTGAATTTCATCACCTGTTCGATCAAGGAACCCAGTATTTATAAAGATAACTCTATCTTTTGCAACTTCGATACATTCTTTAAGGTTTACTGTTGTTCTTCTTTCCTCATCCATTATTCCTACTTTTACAGTTAGTTGAGGTAATCCTAAAGCCTCTTCAACGGCAGAAAATAAATCACAAGTAAATTGGACTTCTTCAGGACCATGCATTTTAGGCTTAACAATATAAATGCTTCCTGTCTTTGAGTTTTGATACAAGCCATTTTTATTTAAGTCATGCATAGCAATACATATGGTAAACATGGCATCAATAATTCCCTCAGGTACTTCATTACCCGCAGCATCAAGTACACCAGGATTCGTCATAAGATGACCAACATTTCTAACTAACATTAAACTTCTTCCAGGCAGAGTTAAATCCTTTCCATCTGCAGTGACATATGATCTATCAGCATTTAATTCCCTTGTCATCATAGAACCATTTTTATCAAAGGATTCTTTTAAATCTCCTTTCATTAATCCTAACCAATTTCTATAAACAGCAGTTTTATCTTCTCCATCAACGGCGGCTACTGAATCCTCACAATCTTGAATTGTTGTAATTGCAGATTCCATAAGAATATCTTTAATGCCCGCTTTATCAGTTTGGCCAATTGAATGATTTGGATCAATTTGGATTTCAAAATGCAGATTGTTGTTCTTGTATAAAAGACCATAAGCCTCATTGCCATAATCACAATAACCAACATATTGATTTAGATCTTTTAATTTAGATTTTCCAGTTTCTAAAATCGCATAAATTTGATTTTCAGAAAAATCAAAACCTAAAACATTCTGATAACTTCCTTCTTCTAGGGGTATGGTTTCATCAAGGAAATTCTTTGCAAACTCAATAACCTTGTCTCCCCTAATAGGGTTATAGCCACCTTCTCGCTTTGCCCCATCGTCCTCACTTATTACATCTGTTCCATATAACGCATCATAAAGACTACCCCACCTTGCATTTGCTGCATTAAGTGCAAATCTCGCATTCATAACTGGCACAACTAACTGCGGTCCAGCAATAGTTTTTATTTCTGGATCAACATTATCAGTAGTAATTAAAAAGTCTGGGCTTCTTGGAGCTATATAACCAATTTCTTCAAGAAATTTTTTATATTCATCATGATTATGTTGTTCTCCTTTTCTATCTAGGTGCCATTTATCAATGGTTGATTGAATATCTTCACGTTTTTCTAATAGTTCTTTGTTCCTTGGAGCAAATTCATTAACAATTGATTCAAAAGATTTCCAAAAAGTGTTTGCATTAATATCTAATCCTGGAAGAACTTCGCC
>RGHK01000089.1 GCA_010024215.1 Pseudomonadota bacterium
AGAAGTTGATTCGGTTGATACTTTCAACTTAGATAATTATAGCGATTTTTCAATAAAGATAAATGAATCCAGTATTAGTGCTGAAATAAACCCAATTGAGCTAGAAAGATTTAAGAATAATCTAAAATCTGCTCTTGTTGAAAGAGGCTTGTCCTATTCGGACAGCTCAAATTTATCTTTTGAAATCAATATGACAACCAAAGATAAAATTCAATCAGACAGAATGAATCACTACTACACGAGATACTATTGGGATAACTATTATTTTCGTGATGATATAAGAACAATTAGAGAAAATATCTTAAGAATTAATTTAAAGGATAATTCATCTGAATCTACATTATGGACTGTTGTTACAGTTTGGAGAGCAGGATCATCTAAGGCACCAACTTCTGAAGATGGGTCTAACATAATTGTTGATGAAATAATGCTAAGTTTCTTATAAATATCATTGAAAGCTCTTCTTCATAATAAGAATTATTATTCACTTATTCTCAGTATTATATTTTTACTTTCATGTGCGCCAGAACAGAATATAGAACAGGATAATGTTGACATACAACCAATCTCATCTGTTGAGAAATTAATTGAGCATTCTAAAGAGTTTGAAAAAACTATTATTTCGCATGAGACCCCGGGAGGAAAAATTCACATAGCTATTGGATTTGGAATAGCAAATTCAATAATGGTAGAGGGAGACAATGGTAATATTATTATTGATGCCTCAGATAGTGTGTATGAGGCAGCTCAAATATATACAAATTTTAAAAAGCTAAATCCTAATCCTGTAAAAGCCATAATCTATACTCATAATCATGGTGATCATACCTTCGGCGCTGCATATTATTTAAGCGTACAAGAAGAAAAACCAAAAATAATTGCGCATGAAACTACTGATTTTTATATGCAAAGAATACTCGGGATAATAAACCCAATTATTAGTACAAGAAGTACTAGAATGTTTGGTACCGCATTGCCAGAGGAAGATGTGATAAATGTTGGTATTGGCAAGAGCTTGAACGTTTCTAAATCACCGTTTGGGTATTTAAAACCAGATACAACATTCAGCGATGAGTTAAAACTGCAAATTTCAGGAATTAATATAGAACTATATCACGCGCCAGGTGAAACCAATGATCAGCTATTTGTTTGGCTTCCAGACCACAAATCTTTAATGCCTGGGGATAACATTTATAAAACATTTCCTAACTTGTATACAATTCGTGGAACCACTCATAGAGATGTAATGGGGTGGGTTAATAGTTTAGATAAAATGCTTTCTCTAAATCCTGAATATATCTTTCCCAGCCATACAAAACCAATTATTGGTAATGATATATCTTCGACTTTAACTCTTTATAGGGATGCAATTCAGTTTGTTCATGATCAAACAGTAAGACTAATGAATGAAGGATATTACCCAGATCAAATAATTGAAATGATTGAATTGCCTAATTCAATTCAGGAATCACCATTTTTATCAGAATTCTATGGAACAGTAAGATGGTCAGTAAAAAGTATTTTTAATGGTTATCTGGGATGGTTTAATGGTAACCCTGCAGAACTTGATCCTCTGCCAAGAAAAAAAGAAGCTCAAATGCTTGCTGAGTTGGTTGGTGGCGAAGAAAAATTATTATTTGCGCTAAAAAATGCTGTTAACTCTAACGAAATGCAATGGGCTCTAGAATTAAGTGATAAGTTGCTAGCACTTGAATATAAGTTAGAGGAGGTAAAGTCTTTAAGATACCAAGCTTTAACATATATTGGCATTCGCTCATCAAACCCAAATAAAAGAAATTATTTTTTAACTTCTGCACTCGAACTAAATAGTGGCTTTGATACATTTCCAATAGCAGAAAGAACAGAGGAGGGGGTTAGAGAAATTTCTATAGATACCATATTTAGTATTTTGTCAGTCAGACTAGATCCAGATAAAGTTTTTAATAAAAACTTAATTGTTTGTTTTAATTTTAGCTCTGGTCTAAGCAAAACTATTTTATTAAGAAACCAAGTGGCTGCGATATCAAATAATTACTCGGGTATGTGTGATATATCAATTACAACTAGCGAATTAAATTTAAAATTAGCACTTTCAGGGTTATTAAATCCAGTTTTGGCTATTGCATCTGGAGATATTGAATTATTACCATCTATATTTATCAAAGTTTTCAGGATTAGCCCAGCCCTCAGCATTATTCCATGAACGCTTATTATTATAGGTTTTTAGATTATATGAAAAACAAAGCAACTTATTTTTACTATCTTCTACTTCAAGTTGAAAACCAAGCTTAATCATTTTGGATTCTTTAATTCCATCTTTAGGAAGAGAAAAAATTAAGATTTTTTGACTTAAGAGATTTTTAATAGTTCCAATTTGAGTTTCTGTTAGCTCTATGTCATCAAATACTATAAAAAGATCGCTACTTTCATTAATATCTTCAAAATCTGGATATATATTTAATTGCTGAAGAGGAGTTTTTTCAAGTTTTTGAGCAAGAGTTGATACGTTTTGTTTTGTTACAATTTGTACGTTTTTGCAATTTTCATTTGTTAGAGTGTCAATAATAAATTCAATTAGTATTTTTTCTCTATGCATCATTTAAGTAAATTTTTTACAGCCTCTCTTTCAGATTCTAACTCATCTATAGATATTTTAAATTTTTCTTTTGCAAATTCTGATAATGTTAAGTCTCTTTTAATCTCAATAGTACCATCTTGAAGGGTCATTAAAGGATATCCACACATTAATCCCTCAGGAACTCCATAGGCGCCATCACTTGCAATAGCAGCACTAAATGAGTCTCCGTCTTCAGTAGGATTTTCGCATGCGATAATTGTATCTAATGCAGCCTTGGCAGCTGAAGTTGCTGATGATGCGCCCCTTGAATCAATAACGGCTTTACCTCTTTGCTGAACAGTAGGCAGAAAAGACTCTGTAACCCAGTTCATATCATTTATGATTTCGCTTCCTGGCTTCCCATCAATAAGAACATTTTCAACATCTGGATACATAGTTGGACTGTGATTACCCCAAATTATCATATTCTTAACTTTATTAATTTCTACCCCAGTTTTTTTGCTTATTACAGATTTAGCTCTACTAGAGTCGAGCATTGTCATTGCCATCCATAGTTGAGATTCTTTACCAGCAGCATTTTTACCAATTAATGCATTTGTATTAGCAGGATTACCAACTACCAGAATTTTTGCATTATCTTTACCGTATTTGCCAATAGCCTCACCTTGATTTACAAAAATACCACCATTAATTTTTAAAAGATCTGACCTTTCTTCAATTTTTTTTCCTTCATAAACTATGCCTCTTGGGATGCTCCCCACAAGTAAAAACCAGTCAGCACCATGAGAGGCTTCTTCAAAATTATCTGTATATTTAACATCACCCATATTAGGAAAGAATGAATCTTCGAGCTCCATGACCAAGCCTTCAAGTTTATTTACAACTTGAGGTATCTCAACCAGGTATAAATCAACAATTTTATCTCCGAATGTTCTACCATCTACCAATCTTGGTATTAGAGAGTAGGCAATCTGACCTGCCGCACCTGTGACTACTACTTTTACTCTTGAGCTCATTTTTTTCCTGTTAATTTAAAATTTAATTCGTAATTATATTCCTAAATGTGAGATTTATTCTTGGCTTTTTAATTTTTTTTGTTTTTTTTATTTCATGCTTCCAATATTCTTGTGTCTTGCCATACATGACTAATAATTGACCATTTGATTGAGGGATATCTAAACTTTTTTTTATTTTTTTATGTTTAAAGTGTATATCTCTTGCTTCACCAAGTGATAGGGACGCTATTACCGGTTTATCACCAAGTTCTTTCTCATCATCAGAGTGGAGCCCCATAGAATCATTACCGTCTCTATATAAATTAGCAAGAACAGAATTAAATTTATAAGATGTAATATCTTCTATCCTTTCTTTAATTTCTAATAAGGTCTTGTTCCAGTTGTGCCTGTGAAGTTTTTTTCCAGAATAGCTATATTCTATACCTACATCAGCATACCAGGCTTGAAGTCTTGGTATTTGATGAGTTTTACCAAATATTTTTATATATCCTTTTTCCCAGAGTATATTTTCTATACATGCCTGGTACCAAGAGTCAGTTTTTTCTGCCACCGCAATACGTTTGTAAATATCTATA
>RGHK01000090.1 GCA_010024215.1 Pseudomonadota bacterium
ATCCCACCATCTTTCTTGTTCGGGCAAAGATTTGTGAATCACGTGAGTGCTTAACCTAAAGACTTCTTCACTCGGTCCATTATTTTCCTCGCTTGGTAGGTATTGTATAGAAGGCACTACCTCTACATCAAAACCTCTATCTTTATAGTAAGCTTCATGCATTTTGGTTGCATTTAACCAGCCCTCGATAGTTCCTCCTTCAATAAGTTTAGCGACATAATAATTAGCAGGACTGCCCTTGCAATCCGATGGTTTTGGCAAACCTTTGTGATCATCTGAGTAAACATTAAAAGAAATAATAGCTAAAGTTGTTATAAGGTATTTCATTATTTTCACCTCCAATAAACAATAATATAAATTATTAAAACACACTTTTTGTTACGAACTGGTAACAAATTTAAAAAAAACCCGGTATAAAACCGGGTTTTTATTTTAAGTATCTACTACTTATGCACTAGATTCTTTAACAGCAACATGCCATATAATTAAACCAAATAGAATCTTGTTAACAAAGTCAGCAAGGTTATAAATAAGGTTTAAATTAAAGGCTGATCCACCGTCACCCATTAGGTAACCACTAAAGTAACCTAGAGGATAAATAGCCCAACCAATAATGATAATGTACATCATTGTGTTATATGCTGATTGAACAGCTGGACTCGCAGTATTGCAAGCTGATTTACCTTCTCCAGCCCACAATTCATAGATCATATAGAACCAAGCTAAACACCCGATAATGAATGCAGGCCATGCAGCCATGATTCCAGCTTCACCCATATACCCGAATACAAGCATAACTAGTGAACCTATGAGAAGCTTTTTAAATAATGATCCAGCAACATTTGTTGCAGCAGCAAGTATTAAATAGAACTCACATATTAATAAAGGTACTGTTAGTAACCAGTCAATATATCTAAATACTGTTGGTGACTCACCTGTCTCAACCCATACACCTCTCATGTATAAGTAGTGCCAGAAAGCAATACCTGTAACTAGTCCAGATACTGTTAATGACGTTTTCCATTTAGCAGCAACTCTATCTCTTTCAATAAAGAAGAAAACTGTTGATGCTAATAAAGCTGCGGTAACCAACCAGAAACTAACACCAGTGTAATCACTAGCATCAAGGTCTCCGCCACCTGCAGCAAAGGAAGGAAGGGCAATAACACTACCTAAGATTAATAAATATTTCATATTAAACTCCTTTTTTTTGAGTAAAAAATTTACTCCCCCGTTAGTATGAACTTAAGATAATATCTAAAAATTTTGTTTCTATCAAATTTAATAAAAAAATTTTTTTAAAAGTTCTTGCATTTATTTAATTTTTAGTATTCAGCAAATTATATTGCTTAAAAACGCGTCTTTAGTATGATTTGCACATGAGAGTTGCAATTTACCCCGGTTCATTTGATCCAATAACTTATGGTCATATGGATATTATTGAAAGAGGCTGCGGTCTTTTCGATAAGGTTGTTGTAGCCATAGCTAGGAGTGATTCAAAAAATCCAATGTTTTCTTTGGAGGATAGGATAAACCTTGCAGAATCAATATATGAAGATAATGATAAGGTTGAGGTGGTTGGGTTTCCAAGAAAATTAACTGTCGATCTGGCCAAAGATTATAATGCTTGTGCCATTATTAGGGGCTTAAGAGCAGTATCTGATTTTGAGTATGAATTTCAATTAGCGACCATGAATCGATCACTTGCACCAGACATTGAGAGCATTTTTCTTACACCAAAAGAAAGCCTTATATATGTGTCATCTAGTTTAATAAAAGAGATTTCAGATTTAAAAGGTGACGTATCTAAATTTGTTCATCCAAAAGTTGAACAAGCACTTAAAGCAAAGTTAGAAACTTAAATTTGGCATTTTGAGCAGAAATATGTTGCTCTTTGATTTAAGTTAATTTTTTTAATATCTTTTTTACACTTACGACATGGTTGCCCGTCTCTTCCATAAACATTTAATTTAATTTTGAAATATCCAGGACTGCCGTCTGCTGAATAAAAATCTTTTAGAGTAGTGCCCCCAACTTTAATTGCAGACTTAAGTATTTTTTTTGAAGCATGTGTTATTTTTTTGCACTCTTCTTCTGTAAGTTCATGAGAAGTTTTTAAAGGATTTATTTTTGCAAGATATAAAGTCTCTGATGCGTATATGTTGCCTATGCCTACAACATGCTTTTGATTCATAATAAAAGTTTTAATATTTGTATTAGATTTTCTAGAAATTTCGTAAAGATATGACCCACTAAAATTTCTTGAAAGGGGTTCTGGCCCTAAATTGTTTATTAATCTATGAGTCTCTAAATTGTTTGTTATATGAAGTGAACCAAACCTTCTTGGATCGTTGTATACGATTTTTTCTTTATCGAAGATAAATTCAATGTGATCATGTTTTAAAAAATAATTATCTTCTTTTTTTGTAATTCTTAAGCTTCCTGACATACCAAGATGGAGAATAAGAAAAGCATCATCTAATTCAAAAATTATGTATTTGGCTCTTCTAGAAAGATTTTTTAATGTTTTATTTCGTGATTTTTTTTCAAGATTCTTATTAACTTTCCATCTTAAATTTCTGTTATAGATTTTTACATCATTAAGATTTTGATTCTTGAATTTTTTTATTGCCTGCAGGGTTGTCTCAACCTCTGGTAGTTCTGGCATTTAGATTACTTTAAAAGATTATTGATTTGAACAAGATCACCTGGAGTTATTGTTCCAGCAGCTAAATTTAATCTTAAATCAGCAAGAATATAATCGTATTTAGCATTAGCAAGATTTTTTTCTGCACTGTAAAGATTTTTTTCAGCTTGTAAGAGATCTACAACATTTCTAGTGCCAACTTTGTAACCTACTTGAGTTGCCTCGAGCGCACTAGTAGCTGAAATCACAGCCTGCCTTTGGGCGGTAACATTTGCAACTAATGTTACAACATTTGAATATCCTGATCGCACTTCTTGAATTACTCTTCTTTGAGCAAAAAGAGTATTTTCATTAGATCTTTCATACTGAGCGTATGCTTGCTTCCTTCTTGAATTCACTGCTCCACTTTGAAAAATTGGCATACTGAATTGAATTGCAAAATTTCTTCTACCAGTTACCTCTGGTACAGGTATACCCTGACCATTAAAATCTATACCCTCATAGTTAAACTGATTAGTTTCAGATTCAGACTTTGAGCCAACGATATCTATTTTTGGAAGATGATTTGATGCAGCATTTCTAGCATTATTTTTTGCTGCGTCTTTTCTAAGATATGCAGCTTTAAGCTGGTAGTTATTATTTAGTGCCAGGTTAACCCATTCTTCTTTTGATGTTGGTGATGGATTTTCTATTAGCAACCCTTCACCCAATTCATCTAAGCTAAATATTTCTCTACCGATTAGAGCATTTAGCGCTTCTCTAGCAGAAAAAAGCTTACCTTCAGAATTAATCCTTGATGCTTTACTTAAGTCATACGCAAGTTGTGCCTCCTGGACACCCGTAATTGCTGATAGACCAACTTCATATCTTTGTTGTGCTTGATCTAATTGTTTCTTAATAGCTTTTTCTTCAGAAATAGCAGCATTAAGATTATCAATTGCTCTGAGAACTCCAAAATATAACTCAGCTGTTCTTACGAGAAGGTTTTGTTGCTCATATGCAAAGTCTGCTTCAGCGGCATTAGTTAATGATTTTGATTGTTTATATTGAAACCAGCTATCAAGCCTAAATAAAGGTTGGGTAAGTCTTGCTGAACTTGAGAATGAATTATATTCTTGCTGTAGTTGCTTATCTTGATAGTATTCATTCCAATTTGTTGAACCACTTATTGTTAAACTTGGAAGTAATGCAGCTCTTCCTTGAACAACAAGTTCTTTATCGGCAAGATAAGAAAATTCAGCCGCTTTAAATGTAGGATCATTCTCTAAAGCCTCGTTGTAGATATCTAATAAATTCTCTGAGTAAAGGCTAAACGTTAGAGAAAGTATGGCAAATGTTAGCTTGGTTGATTGTTTCATTCGATTATTCTAACTCAATATTAATGTTTGCAGTGTAAACATTTA
>RGHK01000010.1 GCA_010024215.1 Pseudomonadota bacterium
TTCTAAATCGTCAAACTCACCTTCGGATTTATTCATAAATGCGGTTAGCGCTGTTTCCGTATCTTTATGGCTTATAAGACTAGCATTCCACATTGCATGATATTCCAAAGAATCTCTTACAGAGTTATCTCTGGCATAATTAATTTGTTTCTTAATAACTCTAGTAACAAGAGGAGATTTGCTAGCAATAGTTTTAGCAAGATTTTGAACTCCAGCCATCATATCCTCCACAGATCCGTAGACTTCATTCACAAGACCAAGAGACTTAGCTTCTTTGGAGTCACATTTTCTTCCTGTGTATGCCAGCTCTCTCAAAACAGCCAAAGGAATTAAGGATGGTAGTCTTTGGAGCGTACCAACATCAGCTGCAATACCAATATCAACCTCTGCAATTTTAAAAAAGGCATCCTCAGAGCAATATCTCATATCACATGCTGCTGCCATATCTATAGCTCCTCCAATACAACCACCCTGAATGGCTGCTATAGTAGGCATCCTGCATTCTTCAAGAGCTGTAAAAGTATCTTGAAGTTCTAAAACCTCATGATAGAAAGCTTCTCTTTTTCTTGCTGGATCAATTTCTTTTTCAGATTTTTTTGGCGGTGCAAAGTTTGCAAAATCCATGCCAGCACTAAAATGCTTACCCTGACCAGATAGTATTAATACTCTTGCATCAGATTTTTTATCAATATCTTTTATTATCTCTGGCAATTCTTTCCAAAAAACTCTAGTCATAGAATTTAGTTGATCTGGCCTATTCATAATAAGATGGGCAATACCATCATTTATCTGAACCTCAAAACAAGAATATTTACTCATTTTCAGCTATTTCTATCGATTCGTTTACGATTGCGCGCATTTTTTCTACATGCTCAAAAGTTTTGTGATGAGACATTACAACTTTTCGCTCTTCACTTAATAGAACTAACATTTTTTTTAGTTTATTAAGATTTTCCAATAGTTCACTATTCATATGCATTAATGTAACTTAAATTTATTTATTGGCATTATAATGCTCTTAATCTATGAAATCACGGAATCTATTATATTTCATCATAATACTTGGCACGTATGCTGATAATGTTTATGCAAAGGAGCCAAAGGTCGACAATGATCTTCAGGCCCAATCTATGCTTTCTGTTTTGTATACCCAATCTTCAGCGGAATATGAAGCAAATAACATACAAACATATGCAAGTGCTAAATTTGCTCTAGATAAAGCTCTATCAAATAAAAAGTGGACGGCTGCTTTAGAGCAAAAAGACAACTATCAGACAAAGCCTCCAGCTGTTATCTTAGACATAGATGAAACCGTTTTAAATAATATCCCTTTCCAAGCTAGAGCCATTATTAAAGGAGAATCGTATCCAAAGGGCTGGCTTGAATGGATGCTTGAAGAATCTGCAACAGCAGTAGCAGGCGTTGCAGACTTTCTTGAATATGCTTCACAAAAGGGAGTTAAGATTTTTTATGTGACCAACAGAATAGCAGTAGCTGAAGATGCAACACGAAATAATATTCGAAAACTTGGACTTCCTCTCGATGAAGATGAAGATGTGCTTCTGATGAAAAATGAAAATGGCTGGACATCAGATAAGGTTTCAAGGAGGGAACTTATCTCAAATAACTATAGAGTTTTATTATTGATTGGTGATCAGTTGGGTGATTTTATATCCTTAGAAGAGGCAACGGTTAGTATGAATGAAAGACAAGACTTAGCTATAAAGTATCAAGATATGTGGGGCACCAAGTGGTTTATGATTACAAACCCAATATATGGAAGATGGGAAGCTTCCATATATGACAACAAGTATCCTGATACCGAGGCAGAATTAATGCAAATGAGAATCGAGGCATTAAAACCCTAAGAATGAAATTTCGAATACTGGTTTTATTGGCTTTTTTTATAACCTTACTTTTGTTATGGCCATCAAAAGATAATGAAAAAATAAAAATTGGTTCGAAGATAACTGACGTAATTGAAATTCATTCTTTTGGCAAAGATGAGAGACCAAAAAATATAATTCTTATTATTGGAGATGGAACTGGTTTAAATCAAATAGCTCTATCAAGAATGGCAATAGGCGGATTAGATTATAAATTAGCTATTGATCAGATGCCCTATACAGGTTTCTCTCTAACTCATTCTCATAATAATGTTTATACAGATTCTGCTGCCGGAGCTACTGCCTGGGCTACTGGGGTCAAAACAACTAATAGATTTATATCAGTAAGTCCAGATAAAAAGGAACTGCCAACAATACCAGAAATATTATCTTCAAAAGACTATTTATCAGGCTTGGTGGCAACATCATCCATAACTCACGCAACACCAGCAGCTTTTTATGCTCATATTGATTCAAGATATGAAGAGGAAGAAATAGCTGAACAGTTAGTTAATTCAACAATTAGTATTGCTCTGGGTGGTGGTAAAGAGTTTTTTGATTTAGATAAATTAAAAGATAGCGCTAGATTTATTTCTACAAAAAACTCGTTATTAAATATGGAGCTTGGGTCTTCAAGAGTAATTGGTTTATTTGACGATGACGGCATTTATAGATCTCCAAACAAACCAACTCAGCTGGAGATGACAAATAGAGCTATAAAATATTTAAACGAACAAACAGAAAGTTGTCATGGTTTTTTTCTAATGTCAGAGGGCTCCCAAATAGACTGGGCATCCCATGATAATGATGCCGAAAAAATGATAGTTGAATTTGAAGATTTTGATAACACCATCAGATCAGTTATGAATTTTGTTACAGCTGACAAGGAAACCTTATTAATAATCACAGCAGACCATGAAACAGGAGGTCTTCAAATTTTGAAACAGGTTGATGATTTTGTTGAAGTTCAATGGGGAACAGGAAGGCACACCGGTATACCTGTTGGTGTTTATGCGTATGGACCTGGAGCACATCTTTTTACAGGACTTATGGATAATACCGATATTCACAAGAAAATTATGAGCCTAGTAAATGACTCAGAACCTAAGAATAGAATATGCAAATAGATAATGCATTTATAACAAGAATCTTAGAACCTCTTAAGATAACCGTTGATGAAGCCTCAAGGTCTATAATGGATGTATATCATAAAGATACCTATGATACTGAAACTAAATCAGATGGCTCTCCAGTAACCGAAGCAGATAACAGGTCCAATGAGATTATTATTAAATCTCTAAAAAACATCAGTAATGATATTCCAATCCTTACAGAAGAAATTTATGAAAAAGATTTAATCAATACCGATATCCCATATTGGTTAGTAGATCCATTAGATGGAACAAAAGAATTCATAAATAAGTCAAATGACTTTACTGTAAATATTGCTTTAATTGAGGACTCTAAACCAATTTTTGGAATTATTGGCGCGCCTGCAACCGGTAAAATTTGGCATGGCTCACATTTTAATAATTCATCAAACAATCATTCAGTTCCTGAAATGATTCGAATAGTTATGAGTAAAAGCCATCAGACAGAAGAAGATAAGAAATTTTTAGATTACATGGGTTCTTTGAATATAAAGTATGAAATTATCCTTCATTTATTGCATTTAGAAATAGGGCACTAGAAGAAACCTATATGCCAATATTGAGCGAATTCTATAAAAAATTGCTATAATTTCTTAATAACATTAATTATTATTATAATTAATTATAACTTTTATTTATATTAAATATGGGAACACAGTTACAACCATCTCAGCTTAACAGTCCAGGTAAGGATATAGAGTCCTATCTTGCTTCTGTGCACTCAATTCCTATATTAACTAAGGAACAAGAACAAGAATTAGCCCTAAGGTTATATGAAGAAGATGATCTTGATGCTGCGAGACAACTAGTTATTCATCATTTAAGGTTTGTTGTTCACATTGCAAGATCATATCAGGGGTATGGACTACCTTTGGCTGACATTATACAAGAAGGCAATGTCGGTCTAATGAAGGCTGTAGACAAATACGATCCCCATAGAGGAGTTAAAGTTGTATCTTTTGCTGTTCATTGGATTAAAGCTGAAATACATGAGTATATTCTTAAAAACTGGAGGCTTGTTAAAATTGCAACAACCAAGGCCCAAAGAAAGTTGTTTTTTAATCTTAGGGGTAAAAAAAAGAGCCTTGAGTGGTTAACAAAAGAAGAAGCAGAAAATATAGCCAAAGATTTAAATGTTGATGTTAAAGATGTGCTTCATATGGAAAATAGGCTTTCATCTAATGATGCATCTTTCGATACTCCCGTTCCATCGGGCGAAGATGATGAAATGATGTCACCCTCTCAATATCTTGAGGACAAAACTTATGATCCAGAGGTTATAGTTGCTAACGCTGAAGCTGACGATATAAATCAAAGTGACTTAATTGAAGCTCTCAAAATGTTAGATGATAGAAGTAGAGACATTCTTCAAAGAAGGTACTTGGCTGACGATAAAGCAACGCTTCATGAGTTAGCTGATGAATACAAGGTTTCTGCTGAAAGAATTAGGCAAATTGAAAACGGAGCTTTGAAAAAATTAAAAAATTTAATGGTGAGCGCAGCCTAATTACTAAGTAATACCACCGTATAAATGTATTACAAATTTTTACCTTCATTTGTTCAAAGAAAAGGAAGAATTACTAAAAGCCAAGAATATAACCTCTTGCAGTTATCAAAATTTGAAATTAATTCTTATGACCAAATAGTCTCTGCAAAAGAAGATTTTAAAAAAGTTATCCTAGAGATAGGATTTGGTAATGGTGAACATATATCTAGGCTTGCTCAAGAGAATCGACAACATTTATATATTGGTTCAGAGGTATATATGTCAGGAATAGGGCAGCTGCTTGGAGAGATTGCTAAATATAATTTGAACAATATAAAGATTGTAAAGGGCGATATAAGGCTTTTGCTGGATGATTTAAAAAGTCCATTATTTGATGATGTTGTTATTATTTGCCCTGATCCATGGCCAAAACTTAAGCACCATAAAAGAAGGATGATAAATTTAGATTTTTTTGAATTAATACATAAAAGTATTAACCCCAATGGGCATTTATTTATTTCTACAGATTGGAAAAATTATGCAGAATCCATTGAAGAAACAATAGATAGTTTTGAGGGTTTTAAAAGAACAAACGGTTCTATATATGAGGATACTTTTCTAACTAAATTCCAACAAAGAGCAAAAAAGGAAGGAAGAAAAATTTATCCATTTGCTTTGGAGAAGGTTAGTTAAATAGATTAATGGTGTCATTAAGAAACTTGTAACCTTTTGGTGTAGCTTTAAATAAATCTTTTTCAAGCAAGCCAGCCTCAATACCAGTTACAACTTTTTGGTTAAATTGTTTGGAGATAAAAATATTTCTCTTTTTTGCTTCTTTAAAAGAGATGCCGTTTTTAATCCTTAAAAGGTTCATTGCTAGGTCTAGGTCATATTTTGACTCATCAATTTTTGTAATTATATTTTTTGTAGGATCTTTGATATAAGAGTCAACCTTTTTAAGCTTAATCATTCTCAAAATAGACTCAGAAGTAGTAATTTTGCTGTGAGCTCCAGGCCCTATGCCTAAATAATCGCCATACATCCAGTAATTCATATTATGTTTGCTGTGCATATTGTTTTTAGCCCATGAAGATACTTCATATTGATATATTTCATTCTGGTTCAGCGTTCTTTTGGCCATTGATTCCATTGATTCAATAATTTCATCACTCGGTATTTTTAATTCTCGTTTATAAAAAATAGTATTTGGCTCAATAGTTAACTGATACAAAGAAAGGTGATTAAAGTTGTATTTGCAAAAAGTTTCTAAGTCATTCTGAAGAGATGATAGAGACTGTTCCATGACTCCATAAATAAGATCAATCGATGTTTCTAATTTTCCAAATTCAGCAACTGTTTCCATAGCAATAAGACTCTGTTGTGCATTGTGATTTCTCTCTAAACTGTCTAAAACTATTTGATCAAAGCTTTGGATTCCTATAGATATTCTATTTATACCAATATTGGTAATATCATTTAGATATTCTTTTGAGACCTCTTTTGGATTTAGTTCAAAACTTATTTCACAATGATCTTTTATAAGCCCTTCATTTGATAATTTAGTTATTAATTTCTCTATTATCATTGGAGATACAAGCGATGGAGTCCCCCCACCAAAATATATAGATGAAAATTTTCTATTTAGAATATATTTTTTAGAAAAAGAAAGATCTTCAAAAAGGGCCCCCAATAACTTTTCTTCATCTCCTAATGTTTTGTTTACATTTATATTAAAGTCACAGTAGGGACATTTTTTCTCACACCATGGAAGATGTATATAAAGTGAGATAGGAGTGTTATCAGGATTAAATACTTTCAAGCTCTTTTATAAATAATTTAGAAGCTATAGCTCGGTGACTAATTGTGTTTTTTACTTCTGCATCAATTGATGCCATTGATACATCATAGTTCTCTGGGTAAAAGATTTTGTCGTAACCAAACCCACCATCACCAGAACTATGAATTGATACCTTTCCATTAATTCTTCCAAATGAATATACTGGAATGGGATCATCATATGATCTAACTCCTACAATCACGCAAACATAATAGGCACTAAGCGCAATTTCATTTCTGTTTTTTAATTCAGAAATAATTTTATTTCTATTTTCTTCATCTGTTGAACCTATGCCAGCATATCTAGCAGAATATATGCCAGGCTCATAGTTTAAATCTGGGACCACAAGACCAGAATCATCTGCTATAGAAAAAAGATCTGAATGTTTTGAGGCATGCCTTGCTTTTTTTAAGGCGTTTTCAAAAAATGTTAAACCATCCTCAACCGCATCATCAATATCTAATTCTTCTTGTGAAATGAGTTCAAAATCATGAAAAATTTTTTTAAACTCTCTAATTTTCCCCTTGTTTGAGGTGGCAAGGAGTATTTTTTTATTTTTTAGCAAGTAGATATATTCCTTCTGAAGCAAATAGATTTGGAGAAAGAGAGGATAATAAGCCTTTTACTCCATTGTCATTGAGAAAAAGCCTTTTATTTATTGCAAATCCTTCATCTTCACATAGTTTTTCAAAATCTTTGATAGTACATAAATGTAAATTTTTAGTTTCATACCAGCTTGATGGAAGGTTGGGAGTAACAGGCATTTTTCCAGACGCAAGATGAAGCCTGCATTTCCAGAAACCTAAATTTGGTAATGTAACAATACATTGCTTTGAAAGTCTTAACATTCTTCTGAGCGCCATATGCGGATTTCTTAGGCATTGAATGGAGCTCGCCATTATTGCAACATCAAAATTAGAAGATTCAAAGTCTTGAATACCTTCGTCAATATCTTTTTGTATTACGGACAGCCCCTTCACAACACATTCCTGTATTTTTTTTAGATCAATTTCTACCCCATACCCACAGGCATTTTTTTCATTAATTAGATCCTTTAACAAAGATCCATCACCACACCCAAAGTCTATAACCTTGCTGTTGTTAGGAACCCAATCTTTAATTATTTTAGAGGTTGAAATGTTCATACAGACTCTATAAACCCTTTAATAATATTTACATAATCATCTGATGCAAATAAAAAACTATCATGACCTTGTTTACCCTCTAGTATTACACAAGAACATGGAACATTTACGTTCATAGCTGCTAATTGAATTTCTTTACTTCTTTTGGGAGGGTATAACCAATCACTATCAAAACCAACAACTAATAGTTTAGCTTTAATATCGGACATTGCTAATTCAAGATCTCCATGTGTTTTTGATGCAGCATCATATCCATCCATCGCTTTAGTCATCAGGATGTAGCTGTTAGCATCAAATGTATCTGAAAACTTCTCTCCTTTATATTGCAAATAGTTTTCTACTTCATAATCAACAGTTCCATCAACTTTAGAATTTATATCTTGAAATTTTCTTCCAAATTTTTGATCCATAATACTTTCTGATGAGTATGTAATATGTCCAAGCATACGTGCTGTTTTCAATCCATTTTTGGGTTTTACATTATTATCAAGATATTCTCCACCCATATAGTTCTTATCTTTTCTTATAGCTTCTCTACCGACCTCATTCATTGCTATATTTTGGGTGCTAGATTTTACAGCAGCTGCAAAAATACCCGCTTTTTTAATACTGTCTGGAAAGGATATAGACCATTGAAGAGCCTGCATTCCACCAAGGCTTCCTCCGGCTACCATATGCCATTGTTTTATTTCAAAATAATCCATTAATTTTTTTTGTGAATTTACCCAGTCTAGAACTGAAACGTTAGGAAAGTCTTTTCCATAGCTTTTATTGGTTTTGGGATTAATGCTTAATGGACCAGTTGAGCCAGAGCATCCACCTAAATTATTAGAGCAAACAACAAAATATTTATTGGTATCAATTGCTTTATCTGGTCCAATAATTTCATTCCACCATCCTGACTCTGATCCAGATGCCTGATGATTACCAGAAAATGCATGACAAACTAATATGCCATTTGTTTTATCAGCATTAAGTTCACCATAGGTTTCAACCATGAGCTCAAATGATTCAAGTTTTATACCAGATTCTAGATTGATTCCAGATTCAAATTTAATAAGATCAGTATTTATTTTCATATTATTGACCTTACGATGCTGGCAAGAAATATCTCTAATTGCCTTATTAAAATTAGGGCAAAAATAGGAGAAAAGTCTAATCCCCCCAAAGCTGGAATAAATTTTCTTATAGGCGCTAATAATTTATCAGATATTTCTTCAATTATTTTCAAAATAGGGTTTGGGCTATTAGGAGCTACCCAGCTCAGAATAACAGCACCAATTATTGAGAAAAAGAATATAGTAAGAGTAGTGTTTATTACTTCAATTACAGAAACTATTCCTAAAACATAATGGTCGTACTGTGAAGAATATAGGATATAAAATCCAGAAAATTTTAAAATCACAGCAACCAAAAAAATTGTGTAAATCTGATTTGAAAATATAGAGATAAGGGATATGGGTTTATAAAAGTTTAAGAAGGCTTTAACAATTGGATTGTAATAATCAATCTTTAAAAGATTAAATACAAAAAGTATTATGAAAACATAACTAAGAATGCTAAAAACTATGCCTAATAATCCGCTCATATCAATACTCTTTTGAAATTTCCTTTGCGCGTTTTATTGCTCTAATAATACCTTTTTCAAAACTTTGTGAAAGCTTAGTTGTCTTAAAGCTTTTAAGTCCAGCTTCTGTTGTTCCTTTTTTTGAGGCAACAGCAGAAATTAAATCATCGAGATTGTTATTATTGCTAATTGATAAAGCAATGCCTTCAAGAAGATTTGTAATTATCTCATTACTTTTTTTGGTATCTCCATTACACAACTTGGTAATTCTTTTTTCATAGACTTTAAGAAGATAAAAAAAGTATGCCGGGCCACTACCTATCAATCCTGTGAAATCATCAATATAAGCTTCTTTTTCTACTTCTATCAATATGCCAACCTTCTTTAAAATATCTGAAACTTTCTTGAAAGTGGTTTTGCTAGAAGACTTGTTATAAATAGCAGTTATTCCCTTATTGAACCTTGATGATGTATTGGGCATAGCTCTAATGAGTTCAATTGTCTTTGATCGAGCAAGAAATTTATTGGATTTTATACCAGCTACCAAGCTAATAATTTTTATTTTTTCATGAATTTTAATAATTTCATCAAATGCAAATAGGGCATCTTTTGGTTTTACGGCTAAAAAAACTAAGTCAGTTGCTTGAATAGAATCATGATTAATTTTTTTAACACCAATTTTGGTTAATTTTTTTGTATTGGATTTATTTCTATCAACAAAGTAAATATATTTTTTATCATATCCAGCAGATATCAGGCCTTCTATCAAAGCTTGTGAAATATTTCCTGCCCCATAAAAAATTATTTTTTTCATTATCTTTTACCAAATATCTGCTCTCCAACTCTAATCATATTAGAACCAAATTTTATTGCAGACTCAAAATCATTTGTAGTGCCCATAGACAAATAACTTGCGTCTGGATAAATTTGCATTAATTTTTGATGAAGAATACTTGAATCACGCATTTGTATTTCTCCATCTTTACCCAGGCTTGGAAGCACCATTATGCCTTTTAAATTAATATTTTCTAGAGATTTTAAGTAATCTGCAAACTCTATTAGTGTTTGAGGTTCAATACCAGATTTGGAAGATTCATTTGATATATTAACCTGAATGCAAGCATTAATTTTTTTATGTAAAGATTCACACTCACTATTAAGCTTATATGCGACTTTTTCTCTGTCTATTGAATGAACCCAATTAGCATTTTTTGCAATAATTTTTGTTTTATTAGATTGAATTGGCCCAATGAAATGCCAGGTTACTTTTTTATGGAAATTTAGATTTTTTTCCTCTAATTCTTGAGCATAGTTCTCACCAAAATGCCTTATGCCATTTTCATATGCTGCTTGAATATGTTGAATGCTTTTCTTTTTTGATACTGCAATAAGAGTTATTTCATTTTCTGACGTACACTCCTTTAAAGCATTATTAATTCGTAGTTCAATATTTTTAATTTGTGTCTTTATTTGTTCTTGCATAGTGTTCTAAGTTGAGGGTCAAACCCTCTCTTTGTTATAACTTCTTTTGCATTATTTGCAGCTGATCTATTTTTGTATGGGCCACTAAGAACGCTATGCAATAATTTTCCAGGCATCGAGTTGCTATATATTTCATTTATAGATATTAAATCTATTTCACTGAGAATTTCTTCAGCTTCATATGCATATTTCTTGTTGCCATATGCCCCAATTTGGACAAAGTACTCACATGACATAAGCTCTTCATCCGCACTGGCTTCTATTAATACAGAGCCCTCAAGCAATGAGGTAGGAAAATCAATTGTTATCACATTTGTATTTTCTCTTGGTTCAATGCTTTGAATATCTGTTTTGAAATATAAAAATGATATTATTGCCAATCCAAAAGATAGGCCAACCATCCCCAAAATAGTATTTGCTGGTATTATCGGTACAGTATTTTTTTTAGACCTAAAAATAGTTTTTTTTCTAGTGACATTCCTCGTCTGAAATTTTTTTCTATTGGCGTAATCTTTCATGCAGCAAGTTACATTTTTTCTATTGGTTTAATTCCAAGAAGGGTTAATCCGTTAGAAAGTATGATTTTTGCTGAGTTAAGACAGAAAATTATGGAATCAATATTTTCTTTTGACTCTGTTAAAACTTGATTATCGTTATAAAAACTATGAAAAGAATGAGCAAAATCTTTTAAATAAAAAATTATTAGATGAGGTTGTAATGATGAAGATGCTCTGGATATGACCCCAGGATATTTGCTCATTTCGTGTATAAGCTTGTCACAATTGGTATATTTTCCATCAGCTATTGCCAGAGCAGATTTAGAGATTGATGGATTTTTTTCCATGTATTTATTTAGTAAAGAGCATATTCTTGCGTGAGCATATTGTATGTAATAGAACATGTTTTCCTTGCTGTCGGCTTTTGCTAGGTTTAGGTCAAAATCTAGATGTTGATCAGCTTGTTTGGACAAATAATAAAATCTAGCAGCATCTGTTCCAATATCCTCAATTAGGTCAGCCAACGAGTAGAAATCGCCCGATCTGGTCGACATTTTTACTTTGCTGCCATCTTTAAAAAGGTTAGCAAATTGAACAAGTTGAACACTCAATTTATTCTTACTAAAACCAAGTCCTTCAATAGAAGCTTCAATTCTTTTTATATAACCGTGATGATCGGCTCCCCAAACATTGATAAGCTTATCAAAACCTCTATCAATTTTGTCTTTGTGGTAAGCAACATCTGATGCAAAATATGTTGCTCTTCCATCATCTCTTATTAATACTCTATTTTTATCATCTCCAGCACCTTCTGTATTTAGCCAAACAGCCCCATCTTTTATATACGCAAGTTCCTTGTCTTTAAGATGTTCTATCGATAATGATATTTTAGATTTTGAATCTGTTAAATCGCCTAAACTTGATTCGCTATACCAATTATCAAATGAAACATTGAATTTCTCTAAATCTGACTGAATAGATTCTAGAACCTCTTTTAGAGCGTGTGATTTTATATCTTTCCAAAGGTCGCTATATAGCTCTTTAATTCTTACAGCTAGCTCATCTATTTCTTTTTCTTCGTCTTCTGGAAGATCATGAATTAAAGGCCTCAATTCAGGAGTGATCTTTGAATTGGTTTTTGCTTTAAAAGAGTTAGCTATATCTATAATATATTTTCCTTTATACGCATTCTTTGGAAAAAATTGGGAAAGCTCTTTTTCATAAATTCGGGCAAAAACGCTACAGGTTAGAATATCGATCTGCCTTCCTGCATCATTAATATAATATTCTTTTTGAACTTTATAGCCTGATGAAGTTAATATTCTTGCAATCGCATCACCATAAGCAGCACCTCTTCCATGACCAACATGAAGTGGGCCAGTTGGATTTGCTGAAACAAATTCTATTTGTATTGATTGATTATTTCCAATTGTGGAAGTACCAAACTCAGTGTTTTTTTTATTAATCTTATCTATGGTTGAAACAAAATCGGACCTTTGAAGAGTTATATTAACAAAACCAGGTCCAGCAGATTCAACACTCAGAAACTTGCCTGTAGCTTCTAGTGCATCAACCAGTTGTTGAGCTAGTTCTTTTGGGTTTGTTTTAAATTCACTTGCAGCAATCATGCATACGTTTGTAGTAATGTGGCCTTTATCTAGAGAGTCAGTTATAACTGAAGAATATTTGTCTTTTATTTTTGCAATATCAATGTTCTCAGCATTGGGCAATGAGAGTAAAAATTTATCTATTTCATCATTGATATTTTTAATCATTACTTCGCTCTACCAATATATGATTCATCTCTTGTATCTACTTTTACCGTTTCACCCTCATTAATGAAAAGAGGGACCTGAATAGTAACTCCAGTTTCTAAGATAGCTGGTTTAGTAGCTCCAGAGACGGTATCACCTTTAACCCCAGGTTCAGATGATGTAATTTTTAATTCAACAATTACAGGCGGGTTAACTAATATAGGTTTATCATTCCATAAAACAATTTCACAAGTTTCTTGGCCTACTAGCCATTTTTTTGCATCCTCCATTTCATTGGAGCCAATTTCAATTTGTTCATATGTCAAAGAGTCCATAAAGTGCCAACTCTCGCCATCGCTATATAAAAATTCCATATCTTTGTGATTGACGTCGGCTGTTTCAACAGACTCCCCAGATTTGAAAGTCTTATCATTCGTATTGCCAGTAAGTAAGTTTTTATACTTAACTCTCATGACTGCTTGACCTTTGCCTGGTTTATGAAATTCGTGCTCTATGATCGAACAAGGAGCATTATCAATTAATAGTTTTGTTCCATTTTTAAATTGATTTGTTGAGATTTTCATTTTAATTATTTTTTATGTTATTTTATTTGTTGTTATCGGGGAAAACTATGAAAAAATATTTTATGTTTATTGCCATATGTGCAATTGTAACTTCTTGTAGCCAAACTGGCGACCAAACAAAGACTGAAGCTGACTTAGAGCTTTTTTTAGATCAAATTGAAAAAGATAATTTAAGCGAGGGTCCGGTTATTAGTTCCGCATATTGGATTGGATCAAATTTCATTACATTTGATTCACAAAATATTGTTGCAGATTATAGTAAAAGATACACCTTAGAAGCCTTAGAAAATTCTAGAGAAGCTTCTAAATATAATGAGATAAAAACTAGCGATTCAAATAGGAGACAACTTGAACTTTTAAAAAGTTCATTTGTTATGCCACCGCCATTTGATGAAAGTTTAGCTGGAGAGTTATCCGCAATTTCAACAAAGCTTGAGGCAATGTATGGCAGTGGTGAACATTGTTTTGAAGAAGGTGATTGTTATGATCTTGAGGCCTTTGAGCAAGTCATAGATAACTCTAGGAACACAAGTGAACTTTTAAGAGCTTGGAGTGGCTGGCATGAAATTGGCAAACCAATGAAGCCAATGTATATGAGGATGGTAGAAATTGGCAACCAGGGATCAAAAGATCTTGGTTATGATGGATTAAGTGATTTGTGGTTTAGTAAATATGATATGCCTGCCGAAGAGTTTTTAGACGAAACAGACAGAGTTTGGGATGAGGTTAAGCCTTTGTATGAGGCACTTCATTGTCACGTAAGAACTAAGCTAAATGAAAAGTATGGGGATGATGTTGTGTCACCAGAGGGCTCATTGCCTGTTCATATTTTAGGAAATATGTGGGGCCAATCATGGTCAAATATTTATGACATTGTTTATCCTGATGCAAAGGAAACTAACTCTGTAAATGTCACTAAGATTATTGAAGACAGGGATATCAGTGAAAAGGAAATGGTTGAATATGCTGAAGATTTTTTCTTGTCTATGGGCTTTGAACCACTTCCTGATACTTTTTGGGAAAGATCATTGTTTATAAAACCCACTGATAGATCGGTTGTTTGCCACGCATCAGCTTGGAATCTAGATCCTGCAAACAATGATCTAAGAATAAAAATGTGTATTGAAAAGAATGAAGAAGACTTTATAACTATTCATCATGAATTAGGACATATATTTTATTACCAAGCTTACAATCATCTACCAACTCTATTTCAAGGCGGTGCTAATGATGGTTTTCATGAAGCATTTGGAGACTTATTGACCTTATCGATAACACCTGACTATCTAAATAAAATAGGTTTTATATCAGAAGAAGAAGCTGAAACAGCAAAAAAAGATGCAATTGGCCTATTAATGAAACAAGCTCTTGAGGGGGTGGTTGTAATTCCATGGGCACTAATGCTTGATAAATGGAGATCGGGTGTTTTCAATGGAGATATTGATGAGTCAAATCTAAATAAATCTTGGTGGGATTTAAGAGAAAGTTATCAAGGAATTACTGCTCCTTCTGAAAGATCAGAAGAATATTTTGATCCAGGAGCAAAATATCACATTCCAGGTAATACTCCATACACAAGATATTACTTAGCAAGAATCATGCAATATCAGTTCCACGAATCACTCTGCAGGGGTATGGGTTTTGAGGGTCCTTTGCATGAATGCTCAATTTATGGAAATGAATATGCAGGACAAAAAATTATATCTACAATGGCTATGGGGCAGAGTGTTCCTTGGCAAGATACTTTTGAAAACTTAACGGGCTCAAGGAGTCTTAGTGGCCAATCTGTAATAAACTACTATAAGCCTCTCAAAGATTGGTTAGATAATCAAAACGAAGGAAGGGTCTGTGGATGGAATTAATATGAAAGCAATAATAAATTTAATAATATCTTTGGTAGCATTTTTTGTAGCAGTTTTCATAGCTGGCTCAACCAATATTGATTTAGTTTTAAGAGTGGTAGTTTTGGCTTTTTTAATCCAATGGATTGCATTTATACCTGCATATGTTTTTCAGACTGAAAAATTTTATGATTTAACAGGCAGTTTGACTTATCTTACT
>RGHK01000091.1 GCA_010024215.1 Pseudomonadota bacterium
GCATTTCCGTAGTTTGGTTTTGGAATTGATATAATTTTTATCTCAGAGTATTTACTAATTAACTCATTAGCAATTTTCTTTGTATTATCAGTAGATCCATTTTCTGAAAAAATAATTTCAAAATCTATCCCCGTATTTTTACATAATGAAAATATTGCATTTGTAGATTCTTCAAGTATTTCCTCTTCGTTGTAAATAGGTACTACAATTGAAAAATTCTTATAGTTAAACTTTGATTCCATCAAGAGTACAATAATTGTGTAATGAGTAATAATCTAGATGTTATTTTTAAATCCTACGATATTAGAGGTGTTTTTGGGGATACCTTATCTTTACAAGATGCTTATAAAATTGGATATTCTTTCGCAGAATTTGTTGATTCAGAAACAATTTTGATCGGTCATGACGGACGTTTATCCAATATGGAAATGTTAAATGCAGTTGCATCTGGTATATCAATCAGTGGTAAATCAGTTTTGTATGTTGGTCTTGTACCAACAGATGTTGTATATTCATTATCGGGACTTCTTGAATTACCTGGAATTGTCATCACTGCTTCTCACAACCCTAAAGAATATAATGGATTGAAACTTTGCAATTCAGGAGCAGTGCCTATAGGAGAGCATTCAGGTCTTCTAGAAATTAAAAACAATATTAAAAATATAGACCATGGGGTAATAAGCAATTTAAATTTAAATACAAGCAATGAATTAGATTTATATTTTGAACATATTAAGAAACTAGTAAAACCTGAAAAAGTAAATAGCCAAATAAAATTTGGAGTTGATGGAGGAAATGGAGCAATAGGTGCGATATTTGAAGATTTATCAACAATTTACAACTTTGAATGTGAAAAGCTTTATATGGAAGTTGATGGAAATTTCCCAAATCATCCTGCTGATCCATCAAATAAAGACAACTTGAAAGAGGTCATAAAACTCGTTCAAGAAAAAAAATTAGATTTTGGGGTAGCTTTTGATGGAGATGCAGACAGAGCAGTCTTTATTGATGATACTGGAAAAGTTGTATCTGGAAGTATGATGACAACATTAATTGCAGATTACTTATCTGAAAATAACGATAATTTAAAAGTTGTGCACAATGTTAATGTGTCACCGCATGCTTTATCCATACTAGATTCAAAAAATATTTCTCTCTTTAGATGTAAAGTGGGTCATTCAAATATTAAAGCAATGATGAAAGAACTTGAAGCAGATTTTGGTGGTGAACATAGCGCTCATTTTTACTATAAGGATAATTATTTTGCTGATTCCGCAATACTTACTCTTTTAATGTTTATGACAATTATTTCTGAGCGAGGAGAGAAAGTTAGTAGTATGTTTGATCAGTACAATTTCCCTCCATCATCTGGAGAAATCAACTTTGAAGTTGAAGATGTAGAAAGATCTTTGGAGAAAATTAAAACAGTTTTTACTGGTGATTTTGATGAACTTGATGGTCTCTCATATTTTGATGAAAACTTTTGGTTTAATGTTAGAGGCTCAAACACTGAACCAAAATTAAGAGTAAATATAGAAGCTCCATCTCAAAAAATACTTGATGAAGTTTTAGAAAAAATTTCAACTACCATATAAAGAATAATGATTGAACACGTACTTGACTTAGGTAATCAATTAAAAAAAGAATTAGAAACCTCAAAGGATTTCGAAGTTCAATCTTACAAAGATTTATTAATTGTTGGTATGGGTGGTTCTGGTGTGTCTGGAGATGTTTTAAAATTAGTTTTAAACGAAACTACTCAAATCAATGTTGAAGTTAGAAAAGCCTATGGAATACCAGAGGTGACTGCTCAAAGAAAGCCAAAGTGTCTGTTTATCTCTTATTCTGGAAACACAGAAGAAACAGTCGAAGCTGTTAATGATGCTATTAAATATGATTTAGATTGGTCAGTAATTTCAAGTGGTGGACGGTTGTTAGAGTTAGCGATAGAACATAATAAACCATTTGTAAAAGTCCCAGATGGACTTCAACCCAGAGCAGCATTTGGATTAATGACTAAAGCAGTGATGCATTATGTATCTCCTGATATAGGTGTAGATTATCTAGAGATATGTAATCAAGCAGGAAATTATTTAAATGAAATTTTAGCAAACCAATCAGAAAACGAGTTAATTTCACAAGCTTTACAGATTTCAAAAGAGATAAACTCTAAGACTTCTGTAATTTATGGAGGTACACCACTCACATATTTAGTTGCTCAACGATGGAAGACTCAAATTAACGAAAATGCAAAATCTAAAGCTTTTGTTGGTTATATGCCTGAGGTGCACCATAATGAAATTCTTTCTTGGGAAGCTAACAAAGATGGTTCTAAAAAAGATTATCAGTTATTATTTTTGAGATCTTCAAAAGAAAATTCTCAAATTAGTAAAAGATTTGAATTAACAAAAGAAATTATTGGTGATAAAGTTGACATTTCTGAAAAATTTAAATATTGATCCATATGACATTACCTCTATTGAAAAGCTAAAAAAATTATTAAAAGGATAAACACAAATATGTCAACAATAAAAGATTCTAAATTAGCCGAAATTGGAAAAGATGAGGTCAATTGGGCTCAAAGACAAATGCAGGTTTTGGAAGATATAAAACTTGATTTTGCAAAAAGAAAACCCTTAGAAGGATTGAATATTGGTGCATGTATGCACGTCACTAAAGAAACTGCTAATTTAATGTTAACTTTGCAATCCGCAGGCGCAAATGTCGCACTATGTGCTTCTAACCCTCTATCAACTAAGGACTCCGTAGCAGCCTATCTTGCTGATAGTGGTGTAGAGGTTCACGCAATACACGGTGTAAGTAATGAAGAATTTTTCAAACATCTTAATTCTGTATTAGATACCAAACCAGACATAACAATGGATGATGGAGCTGATTTAGTTTCTTTACTTCATACTGATAGAGCTGATTTGCCTGTAATGGGTTCAATGGAGGAAACTACAACGGGAGTGATAAGGCTTAAATCAATGGAAAAAAATAATAAGTTAAGGTTTCCAGTTGTCGCTGTGAATGATTCAGATACTAAACACCTGTTTGACAACAGATTTGGTACCGGTCAAAGTGCTATGGACGGTGTTGTTAGGGCCACAGATTTACTTATTGCAGGACTAAATGTTGTAGTCATTGGATTTGGTGATTGTGGTAAAGGAGTCGCTGAGAGGGCCTATGGTATGGGGGCTAAAGTTACAGTTGTTGAACCAAATTCAGTAAGGGCTTTAGAAGCTCTAATGCATGGCTATGAAGTAAAATCTAGCGTTAATGCTGCAAAAATTGCTGATGTTATAGTGTCAGTTACTGGCAATATGCATGCGTTAGACAAACAGCATTTTGACGTCATGAAAGATGGAGTTGCACTTGCAAATGCGGGTCATTTTGACGTTGAGATAAATCTTAAAGCACTTAAAGAGCATAGTTCAAGCGTTGAAAGAGTGAGAGAACATGTTGATAGTTATAAATATAATGATAAAGAAATTCTAGTTCTTGCTGAAGGAAGGCTTGTAAATTTAGCTGCAGCAACTGGACATCCTGCATCAGTTATGGATATGTCTTTCGCAAATCAAGCTCTTGCAGCTGAGTGGATAAAAGACAATTATAAAACTCTAGAATCAAAAGTATATACATTGCCAAAAGAAGTGGATATAAAGATAGCTGCAACTAAATTGGGACTCATGGGTGGTGAGTTAGAGGTCCTTACTGAGGAACAAATTAAATATCTTGACTCATGGGAGCACGGTACTAACTAAATTTGAGTATATTTAAAAGAGTCTTATCTGTTGGAAGTGGAAAGCTTGTTTCAGAACTTAACGATGTGGTCCAAGACATCAATGATAAGGAAAAAGAATTTGAATTATTTTCTGATGAAGAAATAAAATTAAACTTTCAAGAATTATCAAAAAAACTCAATGGAGATCCTCAAAGTATAGAAGTTGAAGCTTTTGC
>RGHK01000092.1 GCA_010024215.1 Pseudomonadota bacterium
AATATACTCTTTATTTTTCTCTTTTGTTTTTTCTAATTAATGTTTTCACTCGAAACATTGAATCAATTTCTAATCGTAGAAATATTAGAATAATGGGATTTGCATCTTTATTGGTTTTATCTATCATTTATTGGAATTTCGGAAAACTAGAAGAGATGAAAACATATGCAGGTGATATTGCTTATCACATGATCTTGCCTATTATGACCGTTACAATTGTTGCTTTTGCTGGAACTGCGTTATTAACAAGGACTACAATGATGGAAGTATTAAAAGAAGATTATATATTAACTGCTAGAGCTAAAGGAATTAGTCAAAAAAGAATTAGAGATAGGCATGCAGCGAGAACAGCATTGTTACCTGTTGTAACCTCTTTTATATTTACGATAGTAACAATTATAGATGGAGCAGTTTTAACTGAAAATATATTTTCATGGCCAGGCATGGGGCAACTTATTCTTGACAGTGTTTTAAGAGAAGACATTCCTGTAGCGATGGCTTCTTTTTCTTTTATAGGAATTACTGCACTTGTTGCTCATTTCATTGCTGATATTTCATATGCATTTTTGGATCCTAGAATTAGAATTAAAACACAAGGTTAGAATATGTCTGAAGTAAATTCATTAAAAGAATCTAGAAAAGAAAATTTTAGGAAGAATTTTAACCGATTTAAACAAAGTAAAATTGGCATGACAGGACTTGTAATTGTTATTTTATTTGGAGTTTTGGCTTTATTGCAACCTTTACTATTCCTCTCAGGAATTTGGGATTATAAGACTTACGATCCAGTTGTAGGTTATGATGCAGAAAAATATATTGCAGAAGTAGTTGTGTGTCCCGATGAATACCCAAACGAAAGATATTCTGAAAGAAAAGATTCCTTAAGTGTTGTTATATCAACCATTCTTGGATCTATTGCTGCATATTTTGGTGGTTTTATTGATTCATATTTAATGAGGCAGTCCGATCTTTTACTCATGCTTCCTTCACTACCTTTATTGTTTATTATTTCAGCTTTTACAGAGTTGCAAGTATGGCATCTAGCGTTAGTTTTAGGAATTTTAGGTGGACTTGGTGGTTCTGTAATTACAATTAAATCACAGGCCCTTCAGGTTAAAGTTAAACCATTTGTTGATTCTGCACGGATAACAGGTGGTTCAAGAATGAATATTCTTTTTTCTCATATATTGCCAAATGTTGCCCCATTAGCTTTACTTTTCATGGTTTTTGGAGTTACTGGCGCTATAGCATCAGAATCAGTGTTGTCTTTTTTAGGATTGCTAAATATTGACATGAGTTGGGGATTAATGATAAGTGTTTCACAAGCTGATGGTTATATAAATCAAGGTTTAACATATTGGTGGCTAGTTATTCCAGCTGGCTTATCAGTTACTTTGCTAGCTGGAGGATTTTATTTAGTTGGTAGAGGTTTAGATGACGTATTTAATCCTAGGTTGAGAAAAAGATGAATCAAAAAAATATTTTAGAAGTTAAAAAATTGAATATGATGTATACCACATTAGAAGGAAATGTTAATGCTGTAAAAGACGTATCATTTGAGATAAAGAAAGGTAGTTCTTTTGGTCTTGTAGGGGAGTCAGGATGCGGTAAAACTTCTGTTGCAATGACTCTTATGCAACTTCAATCAGATAACGCAAAGATAGTCTCAGGAAATATTATATTTAATGGACAAGAGATGGTTGGCTTAAATGAAAAAGAATTAAGAAAAATTAGATGGGGTGGTATCAGTATTGTTTTTCAAGGAGCAATGAACGCTTGGAATCCAGTTATAAAGATTGGAGAGCAAATCAGAGAGGCAATAAGAGAGCATTATCCAGAAAACACTAGATCAGAAAACACAAACAAAATTAATACGTTATTTAAAATGGTCGGTTTAGAACCAAATGTTGCAGATAGATATCCACATGAATTATCTGGTGGAATGAAACAACGAGCTGTAATTGCTTTATCATTATCTTGTGATCCCAAGTTAATAATTGCTGATGAACCTACGACAGCTTTAGATGTTGTAATTCAAGATCAAATACTTAAAGAAATTAAAAAAGTTCAAGAAGATCTTGATTTGAGTTTAATATATATATCACATGATATAGCAGTTATTGCTGAAATGACTGATTATATGGCTGTAATGTATGCAGGTAGAATTGTTGAAACTGGAAAAACTAAAGATATTTTTAAAAACCCAAAACACTCATATACTAGAATGCTTTTAGATTCCACTCCATCAATAATTGGAGATAAAAAAATGCTTAAGTCACTTGATGGTGAACCGCCAAGTTTAATGGATAATTTTTCCGGATGTTCTTTTGCTCCCAGATGTCCTCAACCTTCAGACAATTGTAGTAGCGGCAATGCTGAAATGGGGTTAATTGAAGTTGGTGACGGACATTTTGCTGATAAATGTTGTGTAGAGTGTGGTTAAATGAAAAAAAACATTATTGAAGTTAAAAATCTTTCAAAATACTTTGAAGTTTCACGTGGTATATTCCAAAAGAAAAGTATCGTAAAAGCTGTAGACGATATATCATTTTTTATACCTCAAGGAGAAAGCCTTGGTTTAGTTGGTCAAAGTGGGTGTGGTAAAACTACAACCGCTAGAACCCTTACTCTGTTAGAGGAAAAAACTAAAGGCTCAGTAAATGTGTATAATTCTAAAACTAATTTATTAGAATCTATCGACAATCTCGATGAAGATCAACTGAAGGAATTTAGACGTAATATACAAATGATATTTCAAGACCCATATGAAGCAATGAATCCACGTTGGACTATAAAAGACACCGTAAAGGAACCTTTATTAATACATAATCTTGGATCACCTGAAGAACAAGAAGAAGCAGTAAAAGAAATATTAAAAACAGTTGGACTTACCCCACCTGAAAACTATTTAAATAGATACCCTCATGAGTTATCTGGTGGACAAAGACAACGAGTTGCAATAGCTAGGGCGTTAATCATGAAACCTAAATTCGTTATTTGTGATGAACCAACTTCAATGCTTGATGTTTCAATAAGAATTTCTATTATGGATTTGATGCTAGAGCTTGCTAGAGATCTCGGGGTATCATATTTGTATATTACACATGATTTAGCTGTTGCAAGATATATGTGTAATCGTATAGCTGTGATGTTTAATGGAAAAATCGTTGAAATAGCTGAAACTGAAGAACTTTTAAAAAACCCAGTTCATCCTTATACTAAAAGACTAATTTCATCGATTCCTGTACCTGATCCAACTTACGAAAGAAAAGTTTACGATATAAATTTTGATGAGATTGACTCTCTCATTGAAAAACACGGATCCGATAAACCTATGATTGATATTGGCAATGAACACTATATTGCAACACATGATGTAAAGGGTCTTATTTGAAATTTAAGGATATTTTCCTTGTTCCAAATTTAATTACATTATCACGACTGATAATTGTTTTATTCATTTACTTTCAACTTGTACCTAATGATTTTGAAGTTGTTAATTTAATAGTATTTATTGCTGTAGTCGGGTTGAGTGACTCATTAGACGGTATAGTTGCACGTAGATTTAATTTGGTTTCTAAACTAGGAATTATTTTAGACCCTCTGACAGATAGGATTGTATTTATTATTTTATTAATATGGTTATCACCTTTAATTCCTTCATACCTTATTTTTGCAGTATTAATTAGAGAATCTTTAGTTGTAATTGGTTCAATTTATGTTTTAATAACAGGATCTAAAATAAATGTTTCTAAAAAAGGTAAGTTTGGAACGGTTGCCTTATTTGTTCTACTATGTTTATTTGTATTAAATACATCAATAATATTTCCATTTCTAGAACAAATAGCAATAATTATTATAATTTTTTACTTTTATGTTGCATTTGAATATTTGTACAAC
>RGHK01000093.1 GCA_010024215.1 Pseudomonadota bacterium
AAGTTGATATGTTGCCTATTAAAGAGCTTAGAGCAAAATATGGCCAAGAATTTGAAAAACAACATAATATTAAATTAGGTTTTATGGGTTTCTTTGTAATTGCTGCTGTACAAGCTTTAAAGAAATTTCCAATTGTAAATGCTTCGATTGATGGCGATGACGTTGTATATCATGGTTATCAAGATATTGGTGTAGCGGTTTCAACAGATAGGGGCTTGGTAGTGCCAATCATTAAAGATGCTGATACAAAATCTTTACCTGAATTAGAAAAATCCATTTTGAATTATTCAGAAAAAGCTAGAGACAGCAAACTCACAATTGAAGAAATGCAAGGTGGAACATTTACTATCTCAAATGGTGGTGTTTTTGGATCTCTTCTATCAACTCCAATATTGAATGCACCACAAACTGCAATTCTAGGAATGCATGCAATACAAGAAAGACCAGTTGCTATTAATGGAGAAATTGTCATCAGACCAATGATGTATCTTGCAATGAGTTATGACCATAGGTTGTTAGATGGTAAAGAGGCAGTAAGATTTTTAGTTTCTATAAAAGAACAACTAGAATCGCCTGAAAGATTGTTATTAAATTTATAAGTAAAGAGGAATTATATGTTTGATGTTGTTGTTATTGGTGGCGGACCAGCCGGTTATGTTGCTGCAATTAGATCTGCTCAATTAGGTTTAAAGACCGCATGTATTGAAGAGTTTATTGATTCAAATAAAAATCCTACATTTGGAGGAACATGTCTTAATGTAGGTTGCATACCTTCTAAAGCATTGCTTGATTCTTCTCATAGATATCAAGAAGCTACAGATCATCTAAAAATTCATGGCATTGAAATTAATAAGGTTGAGTTAGACCTTCCTGCAATGATGAAAAGAAAAGACGATATCGTTAAAAAATTAACAGGTGGAATTGGCGGGCTTTTTGCTGCAAATAAAGTCACTCCTATTGCAGGAAGAGGAAAGGTTATAGCTGGGAATAAAGTTGAATTAACCAATGTTGATGGAGAAGTAGAAATAATTGAATCTAAAAATATCATTATAGCTTCAGGTTCATCTCCAATAGAAATTGGCTCAGCTAAATTTGATAACAAAAATATATTAGATAGTACAGGGGCACTTGAAATAGATAAAGTGCCTGAAACATTAGGGGTTATTGGTGCTGGTGTAATTGGTCTTGAGCTAGGAAGTGTTTGGGCTAGACTTGGTTCAAAAGTTACAGTCATAGAAGCAATGGATGACTTCCTTTTTATGGCGGATAAAGAAATAGCTAAAGAAACTCTTAAAGATTTTAAAAAACAAGGATTGGATATAAGGCTTGGTTGTAAATTAACATCATCAAAAAGCTTAAAAAACTCAGTCAAAATTACATATGAAACTAAAGACGGTTCTGAGGATATGGAATTTGATAAATTAATTGTTGCAGTTGGCAGAAAGCCAAATACCCATAATCTTTTCTCAGATGATTCAGGCGTAAAATTAGATGAAAGAGGTTTTGTTTCTGTAGATGAATTTTGCCAAACTAATGCAGCAAATGTTTGGGCAATAGGAGATGTTGTTAGAGGCCCAATGCTTGCTCACAAAGGAAGTGAAGAGGGCATTATGGTAGCCGAGAGAATTGCTGGCAAGCATGCAGAAATGAATTATGATCTAGTTCCTTCAGTTATATATACTCATCCAGAAATTGCATGGGTAGGTAAAAACGAAGAAGAATTAAAAAATGACAGTATTGATTATAAAGTTGGGAAGTTTCCCTTTGCAGCAAGCGGTAGGGCATTGGCAGTTGATCAATCTGTTGGTTTTGTAAAGGTAATTTCTGATGCAAAAACTGATACTATTTTAGGAGTACATGTTTTTGGCCCATCTGCTGCAGAAATAGTTCAACAAGCTCTTATTTCTATGGAATTTGGTGCAAGTTCTGAAGATTTAGGTTTAACAATATTTAGTCATCCTACTGTCTCTGAGGCGCTTCATGAAGCGGCATTAGCTGTAAATAATGAAGCTATACATATAGGAAACAAAAGAAAATGAATTTACATGAATATCAAGGCAAAGCTCTTTTTGCAGAATATGGATTGCCAGTATCAAATAGCAAAGTTGTATATGAAGCAGAAGATGCTCATAAAGCATGCAGAGACATTGGTGGATCAAAATGGGTTGTTAAAGCTCAAGTACATGCTGGAGGAAGAGGTAAAGCAGGTGGGGTTGAATTAGTTGATTCTCCAGAAGATGCAATAAGCTTTGCAAAAAAATGGTTAGGTAAAAGATTAGTTACTTATCAAACAGATTCAAATGGCCAACTTGTTAATTCAATTTTAATCGAAGAATGTACTGATATTTCTGAAGAGCTCTATCTTAGTGCAGTTATTGATAGAGATTCCCAAAGAGTTGTATTTATTGGGTCAAGTGAAGGTGGAGTTAATATTGAAGATGTGGCTAAAAATTCACCTGAAAAAATTATCTACGAGCCAATAGATCCTTTATGTGGAGCTCAAGGCTTCCAAGCAAGAAAAATAGCAAAAGTTCTAAAGCTTAACACTGAGCAAACTAAACAATTTACTCCAATGTTAAAAAATTTAATGAAGTTATTCGTTGAGAAAGATCTTAGTTTGCTTGAGATTAATCCATTGGTAATTACAAGTGGTGGAATGCTTCATTGTCTTGATGCAAAAATCAATTGTTGGAGGAACGGCAACTCAAGAAAGAGTTTCAAAAGCATTTAAAATTATATTAGATGACCCAGAAGTGAAAGTAGTTTTGGTAAATATTTTTGGTGGAATAGTAAGATGTGATTTAATCGCAGAGGGTGTTCTAGCAGCAATCGAAGAAGTTGGCGTTAATATACCAGTTGTCGTTAGATTGGAGGGCAATAACGCAGATCTTGGAGCAGAAATCCTTTCTAAAGCGGATATAAAAATTGAAAGCATTAATAATCTTGGTGATGCAGCCAAGAAAGCGGTGGAACTTGCAAAATGAGTATATTAGTTAATAAAAATACAAGGGTTGTTGTTCAAGGTTTCACAGGCTCTCAAGCAACCCTGCATTCAGAACAAGCAATTGAATATGGTACTAATATTGTTGGGGGTATAACCCCTGGTAAAGGTGGCCAAACTCATCTTGGAAAACCAGTTTTTGATACTATGGAAGAGGCAGTCAAAGAAGTTCAACCAAATGCTTCTCTAATTTTTGTTCCAGCACCTTTTTGCAAAGATTCAATTCTTGAAGCTGCTGAATCTGGAATAGAATTAATTGTTTGCATAACAGAAGGCGTTCCAACTTTAGATATGCTTGATGTAAAGAAAAGGGTTGATGAGCTGGGCGTTACTCTGATTGGCCCAAATTGCCCTGGCCTCATTACACCAGGTGAGGCAAAGTTAGGTATTATGCCTGCTAGCATTCATCTACCTGGATCAATTGGTATTATTTCAAGGTCTGGAACTCTAACATACGAGGCAGTAAAACAAACAACTGATCTTGGTTTTGGTCAAAGTAGTTGTGTTGGTATTGGTGGAGATCCTATTCCTGGTTCATCATTTATAGATATCCTAAAATTATTTCAGAATGATGAACAGACCAAAGCAATTGTTATGGTTGGTGAAATCGGAGGAACTGCAGAAGAGGATGCAGCTGATTATATTAAGCAACATGTATCTAAGCCCGTAATTTCATATATAGCTGGTCAAACTGCACCAGCCGGAAAAAGAATGGGTCATGCAGGAGCTATAATTGCAGGTGGAAAAGGAACAGCGGCTGATAAAATAGCTAAATTAAAAGAATGTGGAGTTCATGTTGCTGATAATTTAGTTGAGATTGGTTCTACTGTTGCAAAAGTTCTGTCTGATTAGAATTTATTTTCAAATA
>RGHK01000094.1 GCA_010024215.1 Pseudomonadota bacterium
TCAAGCACTTCAAGTTAAGGTAAAACCTTTCGTTGATTCAGCAAGAATTACTGGAGGTAGTAAAAGAAGGATTATGTTTTCTCACATTCTTCCAAATGTTGCACCTCTTGCATTGCTTTATATGGTATTTAGTGTTACCGGTGCAATAGCGTCAGAGAGCGTTCTTTCCTTTTTAGGGCTTTTAAATATTGATATGAGTTGGGGAATAATGATTTATTTGTCTCAAACAGAAGGTTTTATATTTACTGGTCTTAAATATTGGTGGTTAATCATACCTGCAGGATTAGCTGTTACTTTATTAGCTGGAGGGTTTTACCTAGTAGGTAGAGGCTTAGATGATGTATTTAATCCTAGATTGAGGAGAAGATAATGTCGGAATACGCACTTGAAGTTAAAAATCTTTCTATGCATTATGACACACTCGATGGAAATGTTGATGCTGTAAAAAATATATCGTTTAACGTTAAAAGTGGTGAATCATTTGGGTTAGTCGGAGAATCTGGTTGTGGAAAAACCTCTGTTGCTATGACTTTACTGCAATTACAACCTGAAAATTCTGTAATTACTGATGGCAGTATAAAGGTTGATGGTAAGGAATTAATTGGTTTGTCTGAAAATGAGCTAAGAAAAATAAGATGGGACAGTATAAGTATAGTTTTTCAAGGCGCAATGAATGCATGGAATCCTGTCATAAAGATTGGCGAACAAATTCGTGAAGCGATGAGAGAGCATAATCCAGAAAGTTCCAAAAAAGATAATATAGATAAGATAAATGAGTTATTTAGAATGGTCGGTCTTGATGAATCTATATCTGAAAGATTTCCTCATGAGTTATCTGGTGGTATGAAACAACGGGCAGTAATAGCTCTAGCTTTGTCTTGTGATCCTAAAATAATCATAGCTGACGAACCTACAACAGCTCTAGATGTTGTAATTCAAGACCAAATATTAAATGAGTTAAAAAAAGTACAAGAATTACTTGGATTAAGTTTAATTTATATTTCACATGATATTGCTGTTATTGCTGAAATGACAGATAAAATTGCTGTAATGTATGCTGGTTCAATTGTAGAAATTGGCCCAACTAAATCAGTTTTTGAATCTCCTAAACATTCTTACACTAGAGCTCTTTTAGATTCTACACCATCAATACATGGAGAGAAGAAAAAGTTAAGTTCGCTTGATGGGGAGCCTCCTAGTTTAATAAATGAAATTAATGGCTGCTCTTTTTCTCCTCGTTGTCCTTCACCAACTTCAGGTTGTAGAGACCAAACAGTTGAAATGGGTCTGGTACAAGTTGGTGAAGACCATTTTGCTGACAAATGTTGCTCGGAGTGCGTTTAAATGGCTGACAATATTTTAGAAGTTCAAAATTTAACAAAACACTTTGAAGTCTCTAATAGTGTTTTTTCAAGAAATAAGAAGATTGTTAAAGCTGTAGACGGTATAAGTTTTGATATTAAGGCTGGAGAAACTCTTGGATTAGTCGGACAAAGTGGTTGTGGTAAAACAACAACGGCTAGATCATTATGTTTATTAGATCCAAAAACTTCTGGAATTGTTAATTTTTATAATCCTACTACAAAATCTATGGAGTCTATTGATAGTATTAGTGAGGATGGTATGCGTATTTTTAGAAGAAATATGCAGATGATTTTTCAAGATCCTTATGAATCATTAAATCCTAGATGGACGATAAAAGATATTATTAAAGAACCTTTAGATATTCATAATATCGGTTCATTTTCAGAAAGAGAAGAAGCAGTAGTTGAAATATTAAGAACTGTTGGACTTACTCCTCCTGAAAATTATTTAACTAGATATCCACATGAAATTTCAGGGGGACAAAGACAAAGAGTTTCAATTGCTAGAGCTTTAGTAATGAAACCTAAATTTGTAGTTTGTGATGAACCAACATCTATGCTCGATGTTTCTATAAGAATTTCCATAATGGATTTAATGATAAATCTTGCTAAAAATCTAGATGTTTCTTATCTATATATTACTCATGATTTAGCAGTTGCTAGATATATGTGCGACAGAATTGCTGTAATGTATAATGGAAAAATCGTTGAGCTTGCTAATACTGAAGAACTTCTTAAAAATCCAATTCACCCATATACAAAGAGACTTATATCTTCAATACCTGTTCCTGATCCAACATACAAAAGAGAAGTGTATGAGTTAACTCAAAATGATTTAGATAATGTTTACAATCTAAGTGACAACAAAGAAGATTTATTTGATACAGGTAATAATCATTATGTAGCAACTCACAAAATCGAAGGACTTCTTTGAAATTTGCTGATGTTTTTTTACTTCCAAATTTAATTACACTATCTAGATTTTTTTTATCTCTATATCTATTTTTTAATTATTCAACTGAAGACTTAAATTCTTACGTTTTAATTTTAATAATAGCTGTAATAGGGCTCTCAGATTCTCTTGATGGAATTGTTGCAAGAAAATTTAACTTAGTTTCAAAATTAGGAATTATTCTAGATCCCTTCACTGATAGAGTAGTATTTATAATCTTATTAATATGGCTGTCATCATTAATTCCAATAAATCTTATATATGCTGTCTTGATTAGAGAATTTTTAGTTCTATTGGGATCAATTTATGTATTAAAAACTGGAGCAAAAATTAATGTTTCTAAAAAAGGCAAGTTTGGTACAGTTGCTTTATTTGTTCTATTATGTCTATTTGTATTGAATACAACTATATTTTTACCATATTTAGATCAGTTAGCATTTGTGGTTATAATATTTTACTTTTATGTTGCAATTGAATATTTGTACAACTTAATATATAAGAGTGGATAACGAAACAACACCTTTAGACTCTTCTAGCAGTTATGCTGTAGAACCAGTATATATACTTTCATTATTGAACAACGAGTTAATGTCATTTTCATGGAAATTGATAAATAAAGACTACAACATCGGAAGATCATCGGAAAATAATATTATATTAGACGACATCACTGTATCAAGAAAGCATGCATTACTTTCAGTTAGTAATGAAAATATAAAAATCATAGATAACAATTCAACAAATGGAATTTATTTAAATAATGAAATAATAAGTGATTCACAACTTAAATCTGGAGATAAGATTCAAATTGGGAAATATTTGTTACTTCTTACAGAGGTTAAGAAGTGAATATTGGTGAAGTTGCAAAAGCTTTACAAATAAAATATCCATCTGCATCAATATCAAGAATTAGATTTTTAGAAAAAGAAGGCTTAATTAATATTAAAAGATCTTCAGGAGGCACAAGAAAATTTACAAAGAAAGATATCGAAAAAATATCAAAAATTATAGATTTACAAGAGAATGAGTTTTACAGTCTAAAAGCAATTAAAAATAATCCATCGCTACTTAAAAGCAACAAAACTAAAAGTATAAAAATTGATGACTATTCAATTAGGGATATGCTTAAGCAATCAGGATTGTCTATGGCCCAGTTTGAAGATTTAGTTTCTTTTGGTTTCGAAACAAATACAGTAATATTTAACAATGAAGACTTGAATAGAATGAAAGCCTGGTCATACTTTTACTCTTTAGGATTAGAACCTAAAAATTTTTCTGTATTGAAATCTATAAATGAACGTTCAGGAGATTTTATAGAATTTATCAAAAGTTTATTGCCAGAAGAAAAAGGGGATGAACATATATTAATTATTGAAAATTTTACAAATTTAATCAGGGGTTATTTATTAAAAGATATTTATTAATTTTCATTGTTTTTATATTTATAGCTACAAATTCATATGCATATGAACTAGATGAAGAATCATTAACTACTGAGTTTTATTTATCTTATGACTTAGACAAA
>RGHK01000095.1 GCA_010024215.1 Pseudomonadota bacterium
AGCCAGGACTATTCTTACTCTTTGACTGTAATGATCATCTCGATCTGAATATAAAATCATATTATTCCCCTAACTATTTGTAATAGTCTTTGTGATATTCTCTATAAAGTAGAGCTGATAGAGCTGTAAAAATTAAAAAATAAAAAATTACATACCAACCCATTCTTTCTCTAGTTGCTTTTGCTGGTTCGCCAACATAAACAAGAAAATTAGTTAAATCGTATATTAATTTATCAAATTGTTCTTTGTTTAATTCTCCGCTGCCCTCATCTACTTCAAGATAACCACATTTTTGTTTTGTAATGGTATTTCCGTAATCATCTCTTTTTTCGCCACCATTTTTTGCAATAACTGGTACATCTTTACATACTAGCTTTTGTGCGCCTTGAAGAGCAGCAAGTACATTAGGCATAGCTGTTCCTGGATAGACTAAATTATTTACACCATACTGTTTTGAAGAATCTTCATAATATGCTCTTAAATAACTATATATCCAATCATCACCCCTTACTCTACTTATAAGAGTTAAATCTGGAGGAGCAACACCGAACCATTCGGCTGACTTTTCTTTCGACATTGAACCAATCATCAAGTCACCTGGTTTAATTGTCTTGTCAAAAACTAGGTTCTCAAAAAAAATCTCCTCAGGAATTTGAAGATCAGTAGCAACCCTTCCCCATCGAGAATATTGAAGAGAATGACAACCGTAACAATAATTTAAAAATGTTGAAGCACCTCTTTGAAGTGATGCCATGTCATTTAAAGAATATTTAAATTCATCACAATCACCATAATCCTTACATGGACCGCCCTCGGCACTATCGATATTATTTACAAAAAAAACTATCCCTAATAGGAACAAATATTGCTTAAATTTGTTATCTAAAAATTTTAAACTTCTTATATTCATAACCTTTTTGGGACTTCTAAAGTTTTTTCGTATTTTGTATAAATTGGCATAAGTAAGAAAAAGGCAAAGTAAATAATTGTGCAAATAACACTCATTGTTTTTCTAACCTCAGTAACGCCTACAGTCCCCAAATAACCCAATGTTATAAAGCTAATGCCAAACATAGCTAATGCAACTTTGCTATAAATACCTTTGTATCTAATTGAAGCAACTTTACTTTTATCAAGCCATGGGACAACAAATAATATAGCTACTGCTGAACCCATAACAATTAAACCACCAAGTTTATCAGGCACAGCTCTTAGCATTGCATAATATGGTGAGTAGTACCATACCGGGGCAATATGTTCTGGTGTCACTAGTGGATTCGCCTCTTCAAAGTTTGCCATTTCAATAAAGTAACCTCCTCCTTCAGGAAAGAAGAACATTATTATTGCAAAAACGGTCATAAACACACCAATACCGACTAAGGCATTTAAAACTTTATAAGGAAAAAATGGTACGCTGTCCAAGGGTACGCCATCTTCATCTAAGTGTTCTTCTATGTCAACGCCTTCAGGGTTACCAGCACCAACTTCATGTAAAGCTACAAGGTGAAGAAATACTAAAGCGATTAGAACCAAAGGAAGGGCAACAACATGTAAGGCAAAAAATCTCGATACGGTTATGCCTGAAATATAATAATCACCCCTTATCCATAGCTCTAGAGATTCTCCAATATAAGGTATTGCTCCAAACAATGAAATGATTACTTGAGCACCCCAATATGACATCTGACCATATGGCAAAACATAGCCTAAGAAACCTTCTGCCATCATAGCTAAATAGATTGTGCAACCAAAAATCCAAACCAACTCTTTGGGTTTTTGATACGAACCATACAATAAACCTCTAAACATATGCAGATAAACAACAGCAAAGAACATTGATGCTCCAGTAGTGTGCATATATCTAATTACCCAACCGTAATCAACATCTCGCATAATATATTCAATTGATGCAAAAGCTTCCTCTTCTGTGTTGGAGTAAGGCATTATTAGCCAGATACCTGAAACAATCTGAATAATTAAAACTACTGATGCAAGAGCACCAAATAAATACCAAAAATTGACTTTTGATGGGACTGGATGCTTCGATAAATGTCTCTCAAATGTATTTGCAACAGGAAGTCTGTCGTTAACCCAATTAAATAACCTTCCAACCATTTCGCTCATTTAAGCCGTTCCTCCATCTTCACCAATAGTTAAAATTGAGCCTTTGAAAAAATGGGGTGGTACTGGAAGATTTGTTGGAGCGGGAACTCCTTTATATACTCTTCCAACCATATCAAACATCGATCCATGACAAGGACAAAAGAAACCTCCAGCCCATGAAGCATCCCATGGTTTTGGCTCTACCTCAGGATGATATTTTGGTGAGCAGCCTAAATGAGTACAAACACCAGCTATCACGGTATATTCAGAGCTTTTAGACCTTGTAGGATTCATTCCTTTGTATGGCTCTTCAATTTGATCAGAATTTGGATCTGCTAATTTTGGCAATGCTGCATCTATATTTTGAAGACTTTCTTGGGTATGTCTAATTATAAAAACAGGCTGTTTTCTCCAAGCAACCTGAATCTGCTGGCCATATTGCATTTTTGATACATCTAGTTTTACGGATGCACCTGCTGCCTTTGCTTTTGCACTTGGATTCCAAGCTGCTATAAATGGAGTAGCAGCAAAGGGAATTCCTGATAAACCCACAGCACTGGTTAAACCTATTAAAACCTTTCTTCTTGTATTGTCTTTTTCCTGCATTAGACCTTTATGTGCATTGATTTTACTATCTAAAAAACCAGCGAATTATACCACTAATTTTAGAGAAAAAATTTGAAAAAAATTAACGTTTTGAAAACTGTTTGCTTTTTCTAGCTTTTACTAATCCAGGTTTCTTTCTTTCAACTTTTCTAGGATCTCGTGTAAGCAATCCAGCTTTTTTTAATTGAGGTCTGAGCTCTTCATCATAAGCGATCAAAGCTCTTGAAATTCCATGTCTTATAGCTCCAGCTTGACCAAAGCTACCACCACCTTTAACTTTAATATTGATATCAACTTTATCAGTTAAATCCGTCATTTCTAAAGGCTGCATCACTAGCATTTGTGCAACTTTTCTTCCGAAATACACATCTAAATCTCTGTCATTAACTTTTATATTACCCTTTCCTGATGAAAGATATATTCTTGCAGAAGAAGTTTTTCTTCTGCCTGTAGCGTAATGAGTTTCAGTTGTCATACTGTTGGATTCCATTCAATTGGTTTTTGTGATTCATGATCATGATTTGGGCCACTAAAAACTTTTAATTTTTTTATCATTGCTTTACCAAGTTTATTTTTTGGTAACATACCTTTTACAGCTTCTTCAATAATTCTTTCTGGAAATTTTTCGTTCATTTCTCTAAAAGTCTTAGTCTTTAATCCTCCTGGATACAAAGAGTGAGTGTAATATTTTTTATCAGTATATTTTGCGCCAGTAACTTTAATTTTTTCTGCATTTATAACAACAACATAATCACCGCCATCAGTATGTGGAGTAAAAGTTGGTTTGTCTTTTCCCCTTATCCTGTCAGCTATTTTTGTTGATAGTCTTCCTAAAACTTTGTCTGATGCATCAACTACATACCACTGTCTTTCAATATTTTCTTTTTTTAATGAGAAAGTTTTCATAATCATATTTTTGTAAGATGCGAATATTAATGTTTAGAGCAAAAATTAGCAATATTTTAATGAATAAATATTTAAATTAAATACTCATTGGTTTGCATTTCAATTAATCGACTTTGGCACCTATCCCATAAAATT
>RGHK01000096.1 GCA_010024215.1 Pseudomonadota bacterium
AGCAAAACAAAGCCTTATTGAAACAATAGTAAGTGGATATGAAACTATGTGCTCGTGGAGCAGACCTATTCATAAATCAGGAAAGAATATTTTTAGAGTGGATAATAACTTTTTAATAAATAATTATTTAAGAGAAAACAATGGTCTTGCATTGATAGCTATTCACAATCGAAGTGTTGATATGTTACTAAAATGGATTAATGCAAACACCAAGACAACAACTCTTTATAAAAAAATAAAGATCGAAATATTAGATAGATTTGTTAGAAAACAAAGAGAGGAAAATAATAACGAAGTTTATGAAACAGATATAAATGGAGTAAGAAAAATATTCAAAGCATTCAAACAAAATAAGGTCATATGTATAGCTGCGGACCAGGTGCCCCAAAGAGGAATGGGCGAGTATATAGATCTTTTCGGAATGGAGGCATATACCACAACTTTGGCGCCATCATTGGTGTATAAAACACAAAAACCAGCGGTCTTTTTATGCATGAATTCAAATAAGGAAAATGATCTTATAATAACAATTAAACCTTGTAAAAATAGTATATATAATGAAAGTGAGCACAAACTATCATTAAATAGAAGCATTGAAGAATTGATTAATATTAATCCAATAGATTATTCATGGGAGTATAAAAGATACAGGCGACAAATTTCAGGAATTGATCCTTATAAAGATGTTTGATTTATTTATCTTTTCCAGAACATTGGTGTAAACAATACCAATAATGTAAATATCTCAAGCCTTCCAAGAATCATTGCAAATGCTAAAATTCCTTTACCAACCGGAGAGACACCTTCATATGTTTGAGCAACCGAACCTAGTCCAGGACCAAGATTATTTAAACAAGCTCCAATAGCAGAAAAAGAAGATTCAAAATCTAATCCTGAAACCACCAAACCAAGTAACAAGATCATAAATGAAATTACATATATTGAGAAAAACCCCCACACTGAAGCAGCAACATCGTTTTCAACATTTTTAGTTCCAATTTTCAAAGATATGACTGCGCTTGGATGAATCATTTTCTTTAAATTTATATAGGCATAATTAATCATTATTAGAACTCTCCACGACTTAATGCCCCCTCCAACAGATCCCGAGCAAGCACCTATAAAAGCACCAATAAGCAGCAAAAAACCAATAGATGGATTCCATTGAGATGAATCCCCAATAGTGAAACCAGTAGTTGTAACAATCGACACTGTATGGAATAACAATTCCCTGGCGGTTGCTCCTTCACTAATTGATAGATAATTTATTAACATTGCTGAAGCAAAAATTAAAAGAAGAATTGAGAAAAAAAACCTTAACTCAGGATCATAGAAGTACTTTAGAGGCCTTTTCATATAAAAAGCCGCATAATGCAAGGCAAAACTAAGTGCTGAAAGCAGCATAAAGACCACACAAACAGCCTCAATTAATCCATTATTAAAATGACCTATACTTTGATCGTATGTAGAAAAACCACCTATAGATACTGTGCTCAGACTGTGGGCTATAGCATCAAATGCAGACATACCTGCTAAAAAATAGAAGAAGGCGCACAAAATTGTAAGCACAAGATACAACAACCATAGAGCTTGGGCTGTTTCCTTAATTCTCGGTGTAAGCTTCTGGTCGTTCATAGCCCCTGGGATTTCGGTTTTATAAAGTTGGCCACCCCCAATGCCCAGTAACGGCATAACAGCAATAGCTAAAACTATTAGACCCATACCACCCATCCATTGAAGCAATTGTCTATATAACAACATTGATTCAGGCAGAGACTGAAGATTGGATATTACAGTTGCACCGGTTGTTGTAATTCCAGACATTGCCTCAAAAAAAGCATCCATATAACTCATCCCGCTTAAAACAAAAGGTATAGAACCCGCAACTGAAAGAACTAGCCAAAAAAGGGTGATTATTAGAAACCCATCTTTTTGATTTAAGTCTTCATTATGCTTTCTTGAAACAAGCCAGCCGATAAATCCAATCACAAAAACAATTAAAAAGGTTCTAATAAATATTGTGATTGCTGCATCTTTATATATTAGAGAAACAATAATCGGAAAAATAAAAGAGAAACTAAATAAAATAACCAAAATACTAAAAAGATTTAAAAGAGGCTTGAAATTCATCTTTCTATTTAAAGAGTACCTCTACTTCTTTAATTTTATTTTTATCGGATAAAAATATTACTAAATGATCGTAAAGTGTAAGATCTACACTTGAACTTGGCATTATTAGCTCGCCATGCCTAATAATTGCTGCTATAACACAGCCTTCTGGCAAAGGAACGTCTTTAATAGGCCTGCCAAACAAAGGAGAAGTAAACTCGTTAGCATGAACAATGCCCTCAATAGCTTCTGCTCCTAGATTAACTTTTAAAATTACATCTTGAGCAACGTCACTGTCTCTTAAATCTTGCAAAACAGAGGAGACTGTAAGTCTATAAGGAGCAATATAAATATCAATAAATCCAGGCACCAATCCTAGATATGATGGATTATTTAAAATAATCATTGTTTTTTTGGCGCCCATTTTCTTCGCAAGCAGTGAAGACATGACATTTGTCTCATCATCGTCAGTTAAAGCACAAAATATATCTATATTTGATATATTTTCACTTTTTAACAACGATTCATCAGTAGCAGAGCCAGACAAGACTATTGTTTTGTCTAACTCTTTTGAAAGTTTCATGCATCTTTCAGGGTTTGAGTCTATTAATTTGACGTTATAGTCTTTTTCAAGGTCTTTAGCCAGAGAAAAACCTACCTTTCCCCCTCCAGCAATCATTATTCTTGAATATTGTTCCTCATGATCTCTAAATTCATCAACTATGGCTCCAATATTTGATTCTGTTGAAATAAAATATATTTCATCATTTTCTTTTATAATTGTTTCACCTGAAGGGATAAAAGGATTTCCTTTTCTATATATTGTTGGGACAAAAGCATCAATATTTGGCATATCTTCTTTAATCCCCTTGAGCTCTCTTCCAACGAGCTTACCTTTCTTTTTTGCCTTCACTGAAACAAGTTTTACTTTGCCATTTGCAAAGCTTTCAATTTGATTAGAACCAGGGTGATCGATAAGCTCTTTTAAGTGTGATGTGATTTCATCCTCCGGGCTAATTGGAATATCTATAACTCCTTCACCAAAAACACTTAATTGATCAAAATAAACATCATCCCTAAATCTGCAAATAGTTTTTTTAACTTTAAAAACTTTTTTAGCAAGCTGACAGGCAACAATATTTACTTCGTCATTTGATGTGACCGCTAATAATGTAGTCTCATTATCTAAGCCAGATTTTTTAAGAGTATTTAGGTGGGAGGCGTGACCTTCAACAGTCATAATGTCTAGCTTGTCTTCTAGGTCTGATAGTTTATTTTTATCTTCATCAACTATACAGACCTCATAGTTAGAATTAGATAAATTTCTAGCAAGGCTGCCGCCAATTCTGCCAGCACCCAAGATTACTATTTTCATAGATGATAAATTAAACCTCTTTTAAATGAATTAAAAGACTTCTTGGTAAATTAAATTAATTTTCAAAGAAATCTTTATACGCATTAAATGCATCTGATGCGCTAATAACATTTTTATTTGGAAACTGTAAGTGAGTAATTACTATCATATTATCACTTGTATTGACGTATATACCATCTCTTTTAAGATTATATTTTTTGCTTGTGTGTTCGTCATTTATTGCATCTTTGATGTACA
>RGHK01000097.1 GCA_010024215.1 Pseudomonadota bacterium
TATATTCCCAAACATCTTTAGGTTCTGGTTTTATAATGACCTCTTTTTCAGAAATAAGTGATATATCTTTATTGCTTTCAGGCTCATTCACAACTTCAAAAGTCTGGCAGCTCTGAAGAGTAAATAATAAAAATATAAAACTTGTTAGAAGCTGTCTTTCCATTGTCTTATCGCTTTGAATACATCCTGTTCATTTTTATTGGTTTTGAATTTATCAAATACTCTATTTTGTACTTCTTGTATATCTGTTCTAAGAAATGGATTTGATTGAAGTTCTATAGATAAAGTTGTTGGTAGTGTTGGTATTCCTTTATTTCTTAATTCCGATACCTCATTATATCTTTTATTTATAATTTCATTAAGGGGCTCAACTTCTTTTGCAAACTCTAAATTGCTTAGAGTATATTCATGACCACAATAAATTTTAGTATTTTTTGGTAAGTTTTTTAATTTTCCAAGAGATTCATGCATCTGACTAAATGTTCCCTCGAACACTCTTCCACAACCTCCTGCAAATAAAGTATCGCCACAGAAAAGTATTGGATCACCATGATTTTCAGAAAAATAAGCAATATGGTCTAAGGTGTGACCAGGAATTTCAATAACCTCAAAATCAATACCAATTTCTTTGATCTGATCACCATCTTGCAGTCTATTAGTAATCGAATTTATATTATTATCAGGACCGTAAACAGTAATAGATTTATTTTTTGATAATATATCGTCTATACCCCCAGTATGATCAAAATGATGGTGAGTAATAAAAATAGCCTTTAGATCTAATATATTTTTATCTAGATAACTAAGAAGATTTGAGCTTTCACCAGGATCAAAAACAATTGACCCTGTATTAGTTGTTATTAACCAAATATAATTATCATTAAATGCTTCAATTGGATGGATTTTAATCATATGCAAATTCTAATTTAAATATATGAAAACAGTAAATATATATACCGATGGTGCATGCAGAGGCAACCCTGGTCAAGGAGGTTGGGGAGTTTTAATTGAATACAAAGAAACTAGAAAGGAATATTTTGGCGGCCAAAATCATACTACAAATAATCAAATGGAACTCATGGCTGCCATTGAAGGACTAAAAGCATTAAATGAACCATGTGAAGTCAATTTAACTACTGATTCAAAATATGTAATGCAGGGCATAACTGCTTGGATAGAAAATTGGAAGAAAAATAATTGGAAGAATGCATCTAAAAAGGACGTTAAAAATAAAGATTTATGGGTTGAGCTTGATAAACAAACTAAGATACATAAAGTAAAATGGAATTGGGTTAAAGGTCATTCAGGTCACGAACAAAATGAGATAGCCGATCAACTTGCAAATAAAGGTATCGATTCACTAAATTAATTATGGCAAAAAAATATATCATTTTAGATACTGAGACAACTGGTCTTGAGGTATTACAGGGACATAGAATTATTGAAATTGGGGCTGTTCTTTTGAATGATAGAAAAAAGACCGAAGAACATTTCCATACATATTTAAATCCTTCAAGACTAATTGATGAAGAAGCCTCAAAAGTTCACGGGATTATGAATGAGGACCTTGAAGACAAGCCTGATTTTAGTGAAATTGCAGAAGAGTTTTTAGAATTTGTGGATGGGGCTACTTTGGTTATTCACAATGCCGCATTCGATATAGGTTTTTTAAACAATGAATTAAAACTTGCCTCATCAAAATATCCTATGCTTGAAGATATCTGCAGTATTGAGGATTCTTTAGCCATTGCAAAAGATAAGTTTCCAGGACAAAGGGTATCCCTGGATGCTTTAGCAAGTCGCTTTAATATTACTGGATACGATAGAACATTTCACGGGGCTTTGCTTGATGCAAATATTCTTGCTGATGTATATATGATGTTGACAGGAGGTCAAAGTAAATTTGAATTCGATTCAACAAACAGTATCAATATGTCAGAGGATATCTCAAAAGATTTTGTACTTAAAAATAATATTGATCTTATAAAAATAAAAGCAACCAAAGACGACCTTAGCGCCCATGAAGAAAGATTGTCTGATATTGAAGATAGAAATAAAGTTAAAGCAATTTGGAGAAATATAAATTGAAAAAAGTTGTTACAAGATTTGCACCTAGTCCAACTGGTACTCTTCATATTGGTGGAGTTAGAACAGCATTATTTAATTATGTGTACGCAAAAAAGTATGACGGCTTATTTTTAGTCAGAATTGAAGATACCGATAGGGAGAGGTCTACAAAAGAATTTGAAAAGAATATTCTAGACAGTCTAGATTCAATTGGCCTATCCCCTGATTTAAAGCCTATAAACCAATCTGAAAGAGGAGACATTTACAAAAAGGCTGCTCAAAAAATATTAGATTCTAATCAGGCTTATTATTGCAACTGTTCAATCGAAAGACTGGATAAAATGAGAGCAGAACAACAGGCTAATGGTTTAAAACCACAATATGATGGTAGATGTAGAGATCTAAATCTAGAAAAATCAGACGACACCGTCCTAAGGTTAAAAACGCCACAAGATGGTCAAATAATTTTAAAAGATTTTGTAAGAGGTGAGATATCTTTCAATAACACTGAATTAGACGATTTAATAATTCTACGAAGTGATGGAAGTCCTACATATCATCTTTGCAACGTTGTAGACGATTATGAACAAGGCGTAACAACAGTAATTAGAGGAGAAGATCATATTAGTAATACTCCAAGACAAATTCATATCCAGAATGCTTTAGGCTATCCAAAGCTTGAGTATGCTCATTTACCGCTAGTATTAGGCTCTGATAAAAAAAGACTTTCAAAAAGACATGCTGCAACAAGTTTGGAGGAGTATAAAGAAGAAGGTTATTTAGACTCAGCTATATTAAATACTCTTGCAAGACTAGGTTGGTCTAGAGGTGAAAAAGAAGTTTTTTATTTAGATGATTTAATTAAAGAATTTGATATTAATGAAGTGCAAAAGGCAGGAGCTATATTTGATATAACCAAGTTAGATTTTTTAAACTCGCAACATTTATCGAATTTGTCGCATGATGATTTCATAAAACACATCAAACCTTTTCTTGATAATCTTAATATTGATACCAAGATTCATCCAAGATTCGATATCTTAATAGACTCTATGAGGTCTTCAGCTAACACTCTAAAAGGTATAGCATCAAACTTAGTTTGTTATTTTAGAGACATTGAAGAATATGACCAAAAGGCTATAGATAAGTTTATTGGTGGCTCTTCTGAGATATTAATAGATATTAAAGACAGATTAATGAAGCTAAATGATTGGGAAGAATCCTCCCTGGATAATATTTTGGCAGAATATAGAACTGAAAAAGAGCTGTCTGTTCCAAAAGTAAATCAACCAATTAGAATTGCTTTGACTGGATCTACAAATTCTCCATCATTAGGCATGACTTTGTATTTGTTTAATAAGGATGAGGCAGTTAGTAGGATAGATAAACTAATCAAACATATTGATAAAGGAAATTAAAGAAGTCATTACAATCATTTCTAGTAACTTCTTTTTTAACCATAGCATTTACCCTATAAGTAAAATCTGTATCAAGGATATTAGATATATTTACCAAATCCTTGTTGGCTTTTTTTGCTGTTAATTCATCGATTATCGATACCCCATAACCCCCAGAAACAATTGAGAGAGCAGAAGAGTAAGAATCTGATTTTAACTGAAAATTAATATCTATATTATTTTCAAT
>RGHK01000098.1 GCA_010024215.1 Pseudomonadota bacterium
TAGGTATCTGTCTTTGATGGAAAAACGAAGCATGAAGCTCCAGAATACCATTGTGCTAGATCTTCTTTGTACTTGTAACCAAGAAAAACTGCATCTGGATATTTGTTTTTAAGTTGTGATAGCTGAGGTCCTTTACCAATAACTACTTTTTTTAAATGAGATTTTATTTTTAAAAAATCTTCAATGCTTTTTTCATGAGAAACTCTTCCCACATAGAGCAAATAGTCATAATCGACTGGGGAAGTTCTTGGCTTAAAAATATCTAAATCTATAGCTCTACTCCAAGTCTTAAGATTTTTAAAACCTCTTTGAATTAATTCATCTTTCTGTGAAGATGTATTTACAAGTGTAATGGTGGCTCCACTATGAAACCATTTTAAATAGCTATAGGTGATTTCAATAGGAAAATTTATTCTTGCTCTAAGATATTCTGCAAATTTAGTGTGCATAGCCGTAGAAAATTTTTTTTTATGTTTTCTACACAACATTCTTGCTCTAAGACCTAATGGACCCTCTGTTGCAATATGAATACAATCGTAAGTTTCATTATGAATATATTTTTTTAGCTGATTGGTTTCAATGGCAATTTTTATTTCGGAATAACCAACTAAAGGTATAGATTTAAATAAGCTTGGTTCAACAATATCAACTTGATGTCCTGCTTTTGTCAATTCCTTTATGACGTTAAATAGCGTTGTAACAACGCCATTAACTTGAGGATGCCAGGCATCTGTAACTATTAAAATTTTCATAATTATGAAGCCTTTAATAACTTAAACTCTTGGGTTTCAATTTCACGCCAATCTATTAATTTAAATTGACCATTATGATCTTCAATTAAAGCAGTTGCAGACTCAACCCAATCACCAGTATTAAAATAATCTATACCGTCAATTAATTTAATTTCTGCTTTATGGATATGGCCACAAATTATTCCGTCAAAACCTCTTGATTTACACTCTTTTATTATGCTTTCTTCATAGTCAGAAACTTTATTGACTAATTGTTTTGCTTTATCTTTTAAGTACTTTGATAAAGACCAATGCCCGTATCCCAGTCTTGCTCGAAAAAAGTTAAATATTTTATTGAGCGACAATAAGATGGTATAAATTTTGTCTCCAAGTATTGATAAATGACGGCCATATCTAGTAACCATATCAAACTGATCCCCATGAATAATTAAAAGTTTTTTACCTTTAACTGAAACATACTCATACTCTTCTGTAAGTTCGATATTTCCAAGATTCAGTGGCTGATAAAGCCTTAAAAGATCGTCATGATTTCCAGTGATATATTTTACTTTGGTTCCATTTTTAGACATTGATAATATATTTCTAATTACATTTACATGTTCTTGAGGCCAGTAAAGCTTAGATTTTAGTCTCCAACAATCAATAATATCTCCGACTAAAAAAAGATTTTCGCATTCATGCTTCTTTAAAAAATTATATAAAGATTTGGCCTGACAACCTTTAGAGCCAAGATGAATATCGGAAAGAAAAATTGATTTATACTTTTTCATTGACAAATTGTGTTTCATGAATATCACACACTAATTACATTTTTGTAAAAATATGGAAACTCTTTTATAAGTTAATAAATTTTAAAATAAAGAATCCATAACACATTACGATCAAAAAATTCGTTACATGAAGCAACAATTTCATAATACCTCTCCAAGTATTATTTAATTTTTAATGTATTAAATTGATCTTTTGTTAAATTCTTATTAAGCAAAGGTGAATTAGTTGTAATATTTTTGTTAATAATTTGGAACTATAATGGTGGGCCCGGTAGGACTCGAACCTACGACCAATGGATTATGAGTCCACTGCTCTAACCAACTGAGCTACAGGCCCTCTTAATTAATCATATCTAATTAAGAACGAGCAATTATATAAGAATATATAATTTAGGGAAGCTTTTATCTCTTGAGAATTTTTTAAATACGTTATTATTAGCAAATGATTAATCTTGATGGAATACAACCCTTTGCCGAAGGCGGTAATAGAAGATGTTATGTGCATCCTGAAAATAGCTATCGTTGTCTAAAAGTTGTCATTCAAAATCAATCTAAGAAAGCCAAACAGGATGCTCCTTGGTATAAAAAATTTAGAAGTGAATCCTCATTTGATGACAATATTCGTGAACAAAGAGCTTATGCACAAAGAGCATTAAAAAAAGATAATCCTGATAAATGGAAACATCTTGCAAAATGGTATGGGATGGTTGAAACATCAATTGGTTTGGCATCTGAGACAGAATTAATTAGAGATAATAAAAATAATATTGCAATCACATTGGAAAAATATCTTTTCACTTATGGCATGACTGATGAAATGCAAGAAGCTCTAAAAGAGTTTGAGTCATGGCTTAGGTCGACTCTAGTATTAACAAAAAATATTATTCCTCACAACATAGTTCTTGGTTATGAAGACGACAAAATTATCTTAAAAATCGTTGATGGCTTGGGTTCTAAATCTTATTTACCTTTCACATATATTAGTGATTTTTTTGCAAGCAAATATGTAGAAAGACGAATCGAATTAATGCAATCAAGAATAAACTGGGATTTAACAGGCCGAAAAGGAAACTGGAAATAAACTTAGTCGTCTAAAAAACTTTTTAAATGACTGGATCTACTTGGATGTCTTAGCTTTCTTAGAGCCTTTGCTTCAATCTGCCTTATCCTTTCTCTGGTAACATCAAACTGCTTACCTACTTCTTCTAAAGTATGGTCTGTATTCATACCAATACCGAATCTCATTCTCAAAACCTTTGCTTCTCTTGCAGTTAATGATGCTAAAACATCATCAGTAGCAAAGTGAAGGCTATCTTCAGTAGCATTTTCTAATGGAGATTCTATAACAGTATCTTCAATAAAATCACCTAGGCTTGAATCTTCGTCATCCCCAATTGGCGTTTCAGTTGAAATTGGTTCCTTAGCAATTTTTAAGACTTTTCTTACCTTATCCTCTGGCATATCAAGTTCTTTGCTTAGCTCTTCAGGAGTTGGTTCTCTACCCATGTCCTGCATCATCTGACGAGATACTCTATTAAGCTTATTTATAGTCTCAATCATATGAACTGGAATTCTAATTGTTCTAGCTTGGTCAGCAATAGAACGAGTTATGGCTTGTCTTATCCACCAAGTTGCATAAGTTGAAAATTTATAACCTCTTCTATATTCAAATTTATCAACAGCTTTCATAAGACCAATATTCCCTTCTTGAATTAGATCAAGGAACTGAAGTCCTCTATTGGTGTATTTTTTTGCAATAGATATCACAAGCCTAAGGTTGGCTTCAACCATATCTTTTTTTGCACGTCTCATCTTTGTTTCACCCATGGACATGCTTCTATTTATTTCTTTGATTTCTTTTACACTTAAGCCAACTCTTTGCTCAATTTCAATGATGTCTTTTTGAGCTATGACTACATCTTGTTTAACTTTTGCAAGAAGATCTTTTTTATATTTTTTCTCTTTCATAAGAGAATCTACCCACCTAACTTTAGTTAGATTATCAGCATATAACGCTAAGAAATCTTTTCTTGGCATACGTGCATTTCTAACAAGTTGTTCTTGTATTAATTTTTCTTTTTCTCTTATTTTGCTTAGTCCAGATCTAGCAATACCGGCAATATCATCAAACATTCTTGGACTAAATTTTAAGAATTGGAAGATATCTC
>RGHK01000099.1 GCA_010024215.1 Pseudomonadota bacterium
TAATTTTTTATTTATAAGTTTTTCAATATCCCTTAAAAGACGGAATTCATCTGCACTAACAAGCGTAATGGCCTCACCCATATCACCTCCTCTACCTGTTCTCCCAATCCTATGAACATAATCTTTGGCAACAGTTGGGACATCAAAGTTTATGACATGTGACATTCTTTTAATATCTATCCCTCTTGCTGCAACATCTGTTGCTACCAGAATTTTAATTTTATTATTTTTAAATGCTTCAAGAGCTTTCATTCTATTATTTTGCGTCTTGTTTCCATGAATAGCTTTTGAATTAATATTAACTTTGTCTAGTTGTTTTTGAAGCCTGTCAGCACCATACTTAGTTCTAGTAAACACCAAAGCTTGATCCCATTTTTTAGTCTTGATAAGTTCAATTAATAATTCTGCTTTTCTAGACTTATCAATGGGGTGAATGTAGTGATTAATGTTCTCACCCGTTTCATTATCGTTAGTGACAGAAATCTCAATAGCCTTCTCAGCCATATTCATAGCTAATGATCTAAATGAATCTGAAAATGTTGCAGTAAACATTAAGTTTTGTCGTATATCCGGTAATAGATTGGCTATCTTTTTAATGTCATGAATAAAACCCATATCTAACATTTGATCAGCTTCGTCTAGCACTAATATCTCAATATTCTCTAAATTCACCGATTTTTGATTATGTAAATCTAGCAATCTTCCTGGAGTAGCCACTAAAACATCTATACCTTTTCTTAGCTTTAATCTTTGGTTGTGTATTCTCGCACCTCCATAAACCGCAGTTGAGCGTATATTTAAATATTTGCTGTAAGTATTAACACTCTCTCTTACTTGAGCTGCTAGCTCTCTGGTAGGTGTTACTATTAAGGCTCTTAACTGATGACCTTTATATTTGTATTTTGGATTGGATAATTTTGAGAGTATTGGTAAGACAAATGCTGCAGTTTTACCAGTTCCGGTTTGTGCAGCAGCCATAATGTCACTGTTATTTAAAACTGCTGGAATAACTTCAGCTTGAATTGGCGTTGGTTTTTTGTAATTTTGATCTTTTAATGATCTTAAAATTGGGTCTGACAAATTCAGATCATTAAATTTCATTTAATCCTTAGTAATTGATTGGCGAAGGTTACAGACTTGACCGTGATTGGTCAACAGATATGGGCTAATTAAACTGAATGAAGTTTTTGTTGCGGAATAGAGTTTTTAATTCCTGTTATATTGTTTTCTTTATCAAAATAAACAAGGGTTGGTTTGTGCTGTGCTGATTCAGCTTCATCAAATTCCCCATACGTACAAATTATAACAATATCGTTTAAAGATACTTTATGAGCTGCTGCACCATTTACCGATAAAGTTCTTGATCCAGGTTCTGCTAATATTAAATAAGTTGAAAATCTTTCACCATTAGTAACATTATAAACATCTACTCTTTCGTATTCTTGCATTCCTGCAGCATCTAGAAAAACTTGATCAACAGCACATGAACCTTCATAGTCAAGCTCAACTTGAGTGACATTTATACGATGAAGCTTTGATTTTAGTAATGTTTTTAACATAACGATGCGAAGTATAAGTAATTATTTAAGATATTTAAAGGATATAGTTAGTCAATTAATATATTATCAATGAGCCTAATTCCGCTAATAGATGCAGCTATAGCAACTAATATAGGCTTTTTATGAAAGTCTTTTAAATCTTTTAGAGTGCTTGGATTACACACAGATAAATAATCAACAGTAAATCCTTGTTGAGTTAGCTCATCCTTGTACATCTGAATCATTTCATATGATAAGTCGTCTGATTTTTCTTTAATGGTACTAAGAGTCTTATATAACATTGCAGCCTTTTCTCTATCAGAATCAGATAATCTGTTATTTCTTGATGATAAAGCTAAACCATTTAATTCTCTTACAGTATCAACACTTATAATTTCTATTGATAAGTTTTTTTCTTTAATAAAATCTTTAATTAATCTTAGTTGCTGAAAATCTTTTTTTCCAAAAAATGATCTAGTTGGTTTAGTAATTTCAAATAACTTATTGACTATAGTTAACACACCATCAAAATGGCCTGGTCTATTCATTCCGCAAAGATGTAAAGCTTTATCTGGCGCCTTTATCTCTTTAATATTATCAAGTATAGAAGAATCGGGAATGAATACAGAATCACAACCGTGCTTAGATAAAAGATCAATATCATTATCTAAAGATTTAGGATAATTGTTGAAATCACTAGCGTCATTAAATTGTAATGGATTAATAAATATTGAGGCCATAACATGTGAATCATAGGATTTAGCCTTGTCTATTAGTGCCATATGACCTTTATGCAAATTTCCCATTGTTGGAACAAAAGAAATTGAATCTATAGTGTTTCTAAAATGTTTAAATTCCTGATATGCGGTGATAATCTTCAATTTATCTTAATAAAAAGTATGTTCTTCTGCTGGGAAATTTCCAGATTTAACCTCTTTTACATAATTAGCTAAAGCTTCTTGGATTGAGCTAGATTCGTTCATAAAATTTTTCACAAATTTTGGTAGTTTATCTAAGCATGAAATTCCGAGTAAATCATGAACAACCATTACCTGACCATCAGTTGATGACCCAGCACCGATACCGATGACAGGAATTGATATTTCATTCATGATTAATTTTGTCAATCCATCTGGAACACACTCGAGAAGTAATAAGGAAGCTCCAGCCTCTTCAAGCGATTTGGCTTCATTAATAATTAATTCATGTTTTTCTGGGTTTCTACCTTGCACAAAGTTGCCGCCTATTCTGTTTATCGCCTGAGGAGTTAATCCCATATGCGCACATACAGGTATTCCTCTATCAGCTAGCATAGATGCCATTTTAGAAATCCACTCACCGCCTTCAATTTTGATTGAATTTGCTCCTGCTTGCATAAGCCTTTTTGCATTCTCAAGACCCATATCATCAGTTGCATAGCTCATAAATGGCATATCCGCCATTATATGAGCTCCTTTATTACCTTTAACAACACATTCCAAATGATAGATAAGCTGATCCATTGTTACTGGTAATGTGCTGTCATGGCCTTGAATTACCATACCCAAGCTATCACCTACAAGCACAACATCTATGCCCGCATCACATATTTTTGAAGTAATTGTTGATTCATAGGATGTTAAACAGGTAAATTTTTCTCCCTGTTCCTTCATCTTCCTTAACGTAGATAATGTAACTTGTGTTTTATTTGAGTGAACTGACATAACTAAGTTTTAATATTTGCAGCAATTATATTTAATATTTCACGACCAATTTTAATTTTTTTATCTTTTTTTAGAAATTTCGTTTCATCTTTAGTTATAACATGTACTTCATTCTCATCTGAATCAAAACCAATTGACTTATCAGATACATCATTAGAAATTATCATATCAAGATTCTTTGAATTTAATTTTTTGTTTGCATTATCATTTACATTTGAGGTCTCTGCAGCAAATCCAACAATATAAGCAGAACTATATCTATTAGAGACTTCAGATAAAATGTCATGATTTTTTTCTAAATTAATTTCAAGATTTTCAGCATCTTCCTTCTTAATTTTAGTATCTGAATAATTGGAGGGTTTAAAATCGGCAACAGCTGCACAGGATAT
>RGHK01000100.1 GCA_010024215.1 Pseudomonadota bacterium
CTCTTCCTGTTGCGCCAACTTCACCAATTAATTCACCTTGTTGAATATATTCATTCTTTTTGACATGAATTTTTGACATGTGACTGTAGGATGTTAAAAGTCCATAGCCGTGATCTAGAATAAGAAAATTTCCAGAGTAAAAAAAATCACCAATTAGTACTACCTTTCCAGCAGATGGTGCAACTATTTTTGTTCCATTTGGCGCAGCAATATCAAGCGCTAGATGTGGGGACCGTGGCTGATCATTAATAAATCTTTGCTTTCCATATCTGCTTGATATAAGCCCATCAACAGGATTTATAAAATTGATTGAAGGTTTTAATTCCCTCGAATAGCTTCTTAAAGCCTCTTTGATTAAAAGTGATTCTTTATAAGCTCTTTCCGAATCATTTTTATTGAGATTTACTTTTGAGGTATCTTGAATAGTTATTCTCGATTCACCAAAGTTTTTTTTGTTAATTCTTACTGAAGTGCAATATTGATTTAATCTAATATCTTTTGTTGTATATGAAGCAGGTAAAATTACATATTCAGTATTATTGTGTTCTATAAATAATTCATCTTCTTTTATAAGCTTAGGACAATCACTCAATTTAATCGCAAACAATTCACCAGGCTCAACATTTATTTCGGCCTTAAAATTTATGGATAATATTAGAACTAGATAAAAAATTATCTTATGTTGCATTTCTCTTTTTTTTAACTTCTATATCAATGAATCCCTTGTTTAGTCTTGCTGTAAGACTTTCACCAATATTTACATCGTCATTAGACTTAATAGATTTACCTGACTTGTTTTGAATTATTGAATAGCCCCTTTCTAAAATCGATAATGGATTGAGAATCTCAAGGTTTTTTTCGAATTCTTTCATTGCAGCTAACTGTCTACTTAGATTTGATTTGATAGCTCTTAGCAGGAGATTCTTGGTGGCATCTATTTTCACTTGCAACTCATGTATCTCAACTCTTGGATTACTACCTTTTAATTTTGAAAATATATTATTAAGTTTTTGCATATTCTTAGAGAAATTAAACTTCATATTCTGTTTCAGTTTAAATTCAAAATTATCAATTTTTTGATTCTGTTCTCTTAGTATGAGAATAGGGCTTCTAAGATTTGATTTTAAAGATACAACTTTTTGGTTTTGATTTCTTATCAAGAGCCTCATAGTTTTAATCAAATCATCATTAAGCTCTTTGAATTTATCAGTTAATTTAAAACTGAATTCTGTAACTATTTCTGCTGATGCTGTCGGTGTCGGCGCTCTCATATCTGAAACAAAATCACAGATTGTAAAATCTATTTCATGACCTACACCAGATATTGTAGGTATTGGAAAAGAAGCGATTTCTCTTGCAAGACCTTCATCATTAAAACACCACAAATCTTCAATTGAACCTCCGCCTCGAGATAAGACTACGACATCTATGGGATTATCTTGATTATTCTCATTAAAGATAAGTATTCGATTTAATGCTTTAATTATAGTATTCGCTGCAGTGTCACCCTGAACAACAGCAGGACTTAAGGTAACTTGAGCGGAAGGAGATCTTCTTTTTATAGTGCTTAATATATCTTGAAACGCTGCTGTAGAAGGCGAGGTTACTATTGCAATATGTTTTGGCGATTTTGGAATGGAAATCTTTTTAGCTAAATCAAATAAACCTTCAGAATCAAGTTTCTTTTTAAGATTTTCAAACTGCTGCATTAGATTTCCAGCACCAGCTTGTTCAATAGATTTAACCATCAATTGATATCGACCTGTTGCCGCATATAAACTAACTTGACCTTTTAAAATGCATTTATCACCATTTTCTGGTTTAAAGTTAAGTTTTGTTGCCTGAGATCTCCACATTGCACAACCTATTGCTCCATCTTCATCCTTTAGTGTGAAATAAACATGACCTGAGCTCGGTCTAGAAATATTTGATATCTCACCAATAACAGATACATTGGAGAAATTATCTTCTAGCAGATACTTAGCTGATCTATTTAATTCTCCAACTGAGATAATTTCTTTATTCTGCTCTACAATGTCTTCTTGCATATTTAAAGTATAACTTCATGATTAAGAATTTACAGAGAACAAATTATTTTCTCATGCTCACGTTTGGAGCAATGCTAATTGGCTTTGCACCTATATTTGTAAAGTGGAGCGATTTATCGCCATCAGCAATTGCCTTCTGGAGAATGCTTTTAGCTCTTCCTATGCTAATAAGTTTTAACTATGTGGTTAACAAAAAGATTTTATTTAAAGTTAAGAATAAAAAAACAATTCTTTATACTGCAATTGCATCATTGGCTTTTACAACTGATTTGGTTTTATGGCATTACAGCATGACAATTACATCAGTATCCAATGCAACAATTATCGTAAATTCAGCTCCAATATTTGTAGCTCTTTTAGCATTTATAATTTTTAAGGAGGTACCATCAAAAGGCTTTGGACTATCTTTTTTTATAACTTATATTGGAATAATAGGACTAATAATATTTTCTAATAACTATGCTAATGGGAAGATACTTGGCGACATTTTGTGTATGGTAGCAGCCCTTGGTTATGCAATTTATTTATTAATAATTTCAAAGCTTGGCAAAGAAACATCACTAAACATAATATTTTATACAACTTTCTTTTGCTGCATATTTTCTATAGTTCCAATGATGATTGATTCAAAACCATATATGCCTGCTGTAAACTTTGAATGGCTTAATCTTTTTCTACTAGCTTTCTTGTGTCAATTTGGAGGCCAATTCTTTATTACCTATGGTATTGGAAAGATTTCTGCATCAAATGGATCAATAGGTTTATTAATGCAACCGTTAACAGCAACAATCTTGGCAGCTTTCCTTTTTTCAGAAATTTTGAATTTAATGCAAATATTATTTGTACTCATTACCTTTGTGGGTATATATCTTGCAAGACTAAGCATTGTAAAATAGTTAAAAGGGTTTAAAAATGTCAAAAATATTAGAAGAAGTAATAGTTTCAAATAAAGCTTATGCATCTAGTTTTGGTAAAAAGAAAGACTTAAATGCTGCGCCAAGTAGGAAATTTGCAATACTTACATGTATGGATGCAAGATTAGATCCTGCAAAATTTGCAGGTTTATCAGAGGGCGACGCTCATGTTATTAGAAATGCTGGGGGAAGGGTAAGTGAAGATGCTATACGATCGCTACTAATCTCATATAAATTACTCGGTACTAATGAGTGGTTTATTGTTCATCATACTGATTGTGGTTTAGAAAAGTTTTCTAACGAAGACATAGATAAAAAATTTAATATTCAATCTAAAGATAAGATAGATTGGCTAACATTTAAAGATAATAAGAAAAGCCTTGTCGAAGACGTTTTGAAATTAAGAAATCATTCATTGGTCCCTAGCTCAATCTCAATCTATGGATATATATACGACTGTCAAAGTGGAAATCTAATTGAGGTAAAAGAGGCAACTGATATTGGGGCCTAGATTAATTCTTTCTCTAATTTAATAAATAATAAAAATTTCTTTTGTATAGTTTAAATTAATCAATATAATACCTTTCGTGGGTGATTAGCTCAGTTTGGTAGAGCATCTCGTTTACACCGAGAGGGTCGGCAGTTCGATCCTGTCATCACCCACCAA